>CAMAMO010000129.1 GCA_945836915.1 uncultured Mediterranea sp. | reverse complement strand
GCTGAGAGAGTGAGTGGTACGCATGTCAAGTATCTTACCCGCCTCTCTGCCGGTACTATCGTTATTCTGGGTTTCCACCGCGATGTGGCCAATCCCATTGAGCAACCGGTCAAGCACTATCTTACCGGCACAGTTGGGTATGATATAGGTACCTTCTTTGTCTCCATACTGGTTTTGCTGGCCTTTATACCTTTATTGTGGTTAGTCAAGCGTTACTTCCCTTTGCTGTTGGGTCGCAGGAGGGGGTGATTCAGGACTCAAAGTGATCAAGCATGACAACGCGTTTAAAGTCGCCCAACTTCAGTTGCAGGTCGCTGCTATCCAGTGGCCTCAAGGGCACTTTGCCCCAAAAGGAAGCCCATTGTGAATAGGTGCTTGGAGGACCAATGATGTAGTCGCAAGCCGCTAAGCCATAGAGGTCAATCATCATATCGCCGCCTTGTTGGCGGATGATATGAAAAGGCCGAAAACGCTCGTCGGCTGTTGACTCATTAGAGCAGAGAAGGAAGCGAGCCTCTTTCCCCTCCTTTTCAATCTCCTCCTTGAGTTGCTGCATATAGCGGATATAGACCTCGTTTTCGTAGTAGTACTTGCCGTTCAGATAGGTGCGGTAATCGCCACGGCGCAGATGCACCCCTACCGTAACGACCTGTGGCCTCTTCGGACCGAGTAATTTCTGAACTTCGCTGGCTACATGGTCAGAGGGGGCAAACAGCAGCCTCAGCCTATCGGCATGTTTGATGATAAAAGCCGTATCATAGCGAATCTCCTTCCATTTGGGGTTAAACAAGACTCCTAATGGCTTATGCAGAGGCAATGGTTCACCCGTCTTAAGCACCAAATGAACCACCTTATCCAGCATACGCACCACGCCGTTGACGGTTTTAGAGCACCAACCGCCCTTGATAGAACTTTCAGGGAAGTAAGAGGTGATGCCCTCCTTTGCCAACTGAGGGAAAAACTGATTGTAGGCTTTACTCTGAAACCAGAAGCAGACCGGTTCGTTAGCCTCGATAGCATATGAGAGGATGGGCAGGTAGGTGAATAACCGGTTACACAGTTGATTGGTATGTTTACTGATAATAATCATGAGGCAGTTGGGGGTTGTTGACGTTGACGTTTCCAGCGGCGATGCGACCAAAGCCAGTAGGCTGGTTCTTCCTGGATACTCTGCTCTAAAGCTTTGAAGTAGAGGTCTGTCAATTGATGTTCAGGAAGCGTTTGAGGTTCATCATGTAGCAATACAAACTCGCAATGGTAATAGCCTCGTTTGGGGCGGGTCATGGCGGCGTAGTAAGCGGGTGATTTGGTTTGATGGGCAATACGCTCAGTGCCGATAAAAACGGGAGTATCATGGTTGAGGAAGGGCAACCAATAGCGGATATTGGCCCATGACGGCGTTTGGTCGGCTATAAAACCTATCATGAAGGGGGTGCCCTCGTTACGTAAAGAGACGATTCGTCTGAGGGTATCTACCATGGGGATGCTCTCTGAATGGAAATGCCCACGTAACTTTAAGAAGAAACGGTCGGTAGCCTTATCCTTCAGCGGATGGTAAATCTGGCCCAGATGATAGGACTGCGGTACATGGAGACGTAAGGAGGTGACCCATTCCCAATTGCAGTAGTGACCCATGTAGAGAACACACGACCGGCCATTCAGTTGTTTCAGCACCTCATCGATACCGCCAAACGTCATGCGCTGCTTCATCTCCTTATCTGAAATGGAGAGCACCTTGATGGTTTCAAAGAAGTAATCACACAAAAAGGCAAAAAACTGGCGTTCGATGGCCCTCAGTTCACTCTTGCTCTTTTCGGGGAACGAGGAACTCAAGTTAGCGCGAACCACCTTTTTGCGGTAGCGTGTGCAATAGTAGATGATAAAGAAGGTGAGGTCTGACAGAAGATAAAGTACCCTGAAAGGTAGTAACGAGAGGGGGTAAAAGAGGACCATCTCCAACCCATAACCTATATTTTCAAGCCATTTCTTCATAAGGGTATCTTTGTAAACGTTGCAAATATAGACTTTTTATTCAGTTTCAACAAATAAAAGAGCGAACGATTTGAAAATTGGGGTGTAAAACGTATTTTTGCACTCTCATTCTACATTTATCAATGGCTATGGCAAAGGTTTTGATTATACGTTTCAGCTCGATAGGCGATATTATTCAATGTATGGGTGTGGTCGGTGGCCTCATCAATCGGTTTGGTCCGGCATGCGAAATCCATTGGATTACGCGTAAAGACATGGCTGGCATGCTGCACCTGGATCAGCGTATTCACCGCATCTGGGAGTTCGACAAAACGACTGGACTCTCAGGGCTGCTGGACATGGCCAAGCAGTTGCGCAAGGAGCGGTTTGACTACATCTATGATGCCCACAATAACCTGCGTTCGCATGTGTTAAAGGCTGTTTTGGCGCCTCTGCCGTTGGTAGGACCTCAGGTGGTGACTCGTAGCAAGGAGCGCTTCAAGCGTTTCCTGCTCTTCAAACTGGGTATTAACCGGTTTGACAAGCCTTTCCGCGGTATGGTCTCTTTCCGCAAACCGCTGAGGCGATGGGGGGTGACTGATTTTCAAGATGACTATACTGATTGGGCCTTTCCGGTTGAGATGGGTCAGCGATGGGGGGCGCTTCTTCAAGGAGAGTTTATCACCTTGGTGCCATCAGCCAACTGGCAGATGAAGCGATGGCCCGTGGGACATTGGCAGGAGTTGGTTCGAAAGATGCCCGATAAGCGTTTCATCGTACTGGGCGGCCCGAAGGATACGTTCTGCGCAGAGATTGCTTCCGTGGCACCTCAGCGTGTCACTAATCTGGCAGGTCAGACCTCATTGATGGAGTCATGCTACATTGTGGCTCATTCTCGTTTGGTAGTCAGTGCGGATACCGGTTTTTTGCATGCAGCCGACCTGTTTCATATCCCTGCTTTGGCCTTGATGGGGCCTACGGCTTTTGGCTTCCCTACGGGAGAGAGCGTGAAAGTGTTGGAACTGCCTCTCCCTTGCCGACCTTGTACCAAGGATGGCCGCGGTAGGTGCAAACTGCCTGAATGGGCCCATTGCATGAGTGGCATTACTCCGCAATGGGTAGCCGATGAAGCAGGGCGCTTTATGGACAAAGGCTAACGTTTCATCTTCTCTATGGTTTGCGTCGTAGAGAATCCGTCAACAAAAGGAATAGTGACTGTTTGACGGGCAAATTCACGACCTACAATCTGCTCAATGGCATAATCTCCCCCTTTGACCAATACATCGGGCTTAACTTCACGAATCAGATTGTAAGGGGTGTCTTCATCGAAAATCACGACATAATCTACCGCTTTCAGGGCAGCCATGACCGTGGCTCGAGCCTCTTGGTCGTTCACCGGGCGCGAAGTACCCTTCAGGCGCTTGACCGAGGCATCCGAGTTGAGGCCGATAATTAAGACATCACCCAACTGACGTGCCTGATTGAGGTAGCTGACGTGACCCTTGTGCAAGATGTCAAAACAGCCATTGGTAAAGACAATCTTTTTCTCATGCAAGCGTAATTGCTGGAGTAGATCGGGCAATTGCTCATGGCTGATGACCTTCTCTGTGGGGGAGTCACTCTTCAATGTACCCTGTAGCTCGCGGTAGAGGATAGGGCTGGTACCCATCTTGCCCACCACCACGCCAGCCGCTTTATTGGCCAAATAGATGGCTTGGTCGAAAGAGAAATGGGCCGCACGAGCCGCAGCCAGAGTAGCCACCACCGTATCGCCGGCACCCGATACATCATAGACCTCGCGGGCCTCTGTGGGCATGTGGCTCACGGTTTCTGCCGTTACCATCGTCATGCCCTTCTCTGAGCGGGTGACTAAAAGGGATGATAGTCCCACTTGGCGTATCACCTCGCGGGCAGCCGGTTCAATGTACTGATCTTCATTGAGCACCTCATGGCCAATGACATCAGCCAGTTCTTTCATGTTGGGAGTGACGATGGTAGCTCCCTGATATTTAGACCACTCCTTACCCTTAGGGTCTATTACCACCTCTTTCTGCTCCTGACGGCAGCGCTGAATGATATGCTGGCAGATGGTGGGGGTACAGAGCCCCTTGCCATAGTCTGAGATGACCACGATGTCAACTTGCTGCAGCAGCTCATCAGCAGCTTGCATAATGGTTTGTTCTGTTTGGGGGGTGAACACCTCAAACTCCTCCTCAAAATCGAGACGAACCACCTGCTGGTGGTTGCCGATGACGCGGGTTTTGGTTATGGTAGGGCTGTCGGTGCGGACCAGGCGATGGTTGATTCCTTGCTGGTTGAACATCTGCTCTAAGGTCGCTCCGTTAGGGTCATGGCCTAATCGGCCAATGACGTAAGGCGTTGCACCTAGGCCTATCAGATTGCGGGCTACGTTAGCCGCCCCACCGGCCACGTGATAGGTATTCACCACACGTACTACGGGTACTGGAGCCTCGGGCGAGATACGTTTAACTTGCCCTACATGGTAGGTGTCGAGCATGATGTCGCCAACCACTAAAATCTTTTTTCTCTTGATGCGATAGAGTTCAGAGATCATCTTATATCTGTTTTTCTTTTAATTGGTTTGCCCAATAGAGGAGGTTGTGTTCGGGCGTGACTAAGTATGATTTGATGCCGCTGTTTTCTCCACAAGCTACGTCGGAGGCTTTGTCGCCAAACATATAAGATTCTTCGGGATTGATGTGATGTTTGCTCAAGGCTTGCAGAACCATCGTAGGTTGCGGCTTGCGGCAGTGGCACACTTCGTGTGGAGCATGTGGGCAGATGTAGTAGTCGGTTACGGTGATGCCTTCGGCGCTAAGGCGTTGGCTCATCGCTTGGTTGAACCTCAACGCATCATCCATGGTGTAGTAACCACGCCCGATGCCGGATTGGTTGGTTATTACAATTAGCTGATAGCCTAAGGTGCAAAAGGTCTGTAGCGCTTCAATCACTCCGGGGAGGAAATCCAGCTTCTCCGGTTGATAGACATAGCCATAATCCACGTTGATGGTGCCGTCGCGGTCTAAGAATATCGCTTTGTTCATCGGTTGGCTTGAAAGAGGTTATCAACTATACCGCAGAGAATGTGTCCAATCGTTATGTGTAACTCCTGAATGCGAGCCGCCTCTTGATGAGGCACGATGAAACTGTGATCGCTGAGCGCCTTACAGCGTCCGCCATCGCGACCGAGTAGGGCGATGGTCATCATGCCTTGCTTCTTGGCTTGGATAAGGGCTCGCTCTACATTGGCTGAATTGCCGCTTGTAGAGAGGCCTATCAGCAAATCGCCGGCAGAACCCAAAGCTTCGACTTGACGCTCGAATACCCGGTCGTAGCCGTAATCATTGCTTACAGCTGTTAGGATGGAGGTGTCGGTGGTCAGCGCAATGGCTGGAAGTCCGCGACGTTCCGTTACAAACCGGCCTACAAATTCGGCAGCAATGTGCTGGGCGTCGGCTGCGCTACCTCCATTGCCACATAGCAAAACCTTGTGCCCATTGAGCAGGGCATGGCCTACCAATCGGCCCACTGCTTCAAGCTCTTGAAGAGTTGACTCATCTTGAAGCAGCTGGTTACGCAGAGCGATTCCCTCGCTGATGGAGTTTTTTATGTATGATTTCATAACTGATGCATGCATTTATGAGAACAAAAGTAAGGCATTTCGGTGGATATTCCAAATATTATCAGAATAATATGGGCACGATTGTTTCTATTCTCATGGATTATGCTTACTTTTGCTCCCTAAAACCTTAGTTTTTGCTGACCAAT
>CAMAMO010000128.1 GCA_945836915.1 uncultured Mediterranea sp. | reverse complement strand
CAGACCTTCTGGAGAGAGCATTTTAATGCTGAGTGGTTCTTTTTTCCGTTTAGGATAAAGATTTTTAAAAAGTCCATACTCCGTATAACTTTGCAAATATATTCCGAAAATTTATTATCGCAAATTTATATTTTTATAATTAACACGATTTTTACATTCAACCTCCTTTTTTATAATAAATAAACACCGAAAATGCCAATTTTGTTGCTGTTATAGCGCTATGCTGTGCTATTTGTTACAAATTAATGTATTTGTTGTCACTTTGGTATAGAAAAATAAAAAAGGCGCTACATCACGCAGCGCCATTTTTATGTGAGTTAGTTTTTTATAAAAGACTTTTTGAGAGAATTGAAACTTCACAGCTTCTTGTTTTGATTCTAAAGCTAACTACAAAATATTACGTTTTAAAGCAAATGAAAATGCAATGGTTTATTTCAGTTCTTGCAAATCGGCCGTGGAGTCTGCTTCCAGCGCTTGCCTTTCGATGCGCTTTAGGCTGTCGATGAGCTGCTGGGCCTGTTTAGCTTTCTTGGCCTCCTCGCTCAATGCCATGTTGGGAGCCGAGATTTGTTGGCTGATGGTATCGGGCAGGGCCATTTCGCAGTCGTTGCGATGGAAGGAGTGCTCAATGGCGTTACCCATCATCAGCAGCAGTGCGACGGCAGCGGCCGCATTCCATAGCGGCTTGAGCCTTGTCATCCATGATACAGACCTGATTTGAACTACGGGCGCTTCGGTCTCGATGCGCGCCATGAGCTTCGCTTCGAAATCCTCGCTCGTCCGTTCGGTTTGAGCCATCTGCTGGTACGCAAACAGGGCACGGTAGCGCTCCAGGTGCGCAGGCACCTGGTTGCTCAGGAAGAACTGGCGTAGTGTCTGCTCTTCGTTGAGCGAGGTGTCGCCTTGCCAGTAGCGTTCAAGCAGTTGTTCAATCTCTTTGTAATCCATATTGGTCTATATCCAAGAACTGTTGTTTCACTTTCTGTCGGGCTCGGTGCAGATAGACTTTGACTTGCTCCTCGCTAAGCCCCATGATGTTTGCTATGTCGCGGTAGCTCTTACCCTCTACATCGCGCAGCTGCATGATGCTGCGTTGCTGCTCGGGCAGTTGGCTGATTAGGGTGTGTACCAGTCGCAGCCGCTCCTTCTGGACCAGGTTGTCCAGCGGACCTGCCGCACTTGATGCGCAGTCGTAATCGGCTGGCATCTGCTCCAGGTGTCGGTCAGCCCGTTCACTGCGGTCGATAGCTAAGTTTCTGACTATGGTGTAGCAGAACGCCTCGACCGATTCCAGTTGCGGCCACTCCTCCCGTCGGTTCCACACGCGAATCATCGCCTCCTGAACAATATCCTCCGCTTCCGCCCTGTCGGCTACAATCCGCAAGGCTATCCTGAAGAGTTTATCTTTCAGGGGGAGAATGTCGTGTCGGAAATCGATTGCTTGCATCTCTATTCTATTGACGGGTGAGTGGGTAGAAAGTTACATCTTCAGCTCTGTTTTTTTGAAAAAGTTCGGTTTCATCGCACGGTGGTGCCTTCACCAGCCAGGCCGATAGCATCTGCCTTGGTGATAATGACCGCTTTGACGCCGGCTTCGACCGCTTGCAGCGAGTTTTCTACCTTTGGAATCATGCCGCCCTGGATGATGCCTTCGCTGACCAGTTGCTGGAAGGATGGGCGGTCGATGGTGGGGATTACGCTGTTGTCATCGTTCTCTGAGCGGAGTACGCCACGCTTTTCGAAGCAATAGACCAGCGTCACCTCAAAATGGCGGGCCAGCGCTTTGGCTGTTTCGCCGGCAATGGTGTCGGCATTGGTGTTGAGCAGGTGGCCCTGGCCGTCGTGAGTCAGCGGCGCCATCACGGGCACCACCCCTTTGGCAATCAGGTCGGCCAGCAGGTCGGCATTGACCTGCTTCACGTCGCCTACAAAGCCGTAATCCACCTCCTTGACGGGGCGCTTCATGGAGCGAATCACGTCCATATCGGCACCCGTCAGACCCAGCGCATTGAGGCCACGGGCCTGCAGGTTAGCTACGATGCGTTTGTTCACCAGTCCGCCATAGACCATGGTCACCACGTTAAGCGTTTCGGCGTCAGTAATGCGTCGGCCCTCCACCATGCGGCTCTCGATGCCCAGACGGGTGGCCAGTTGGGTGGCTGAGCGGCCACCGCCATGAACCAAGACCTTATGGCCAGGCAGGTCGGCAAATCGGTCGAGCAGGGCGTGGAGGGTAGCCTCCTCCTCCACAATCTTTCCGCCCACTTTAATCAGTGTCAGTTTTTCCATTCCGTTTAGTTTGATGTGAAAAGGGGGAGAAACCTCAGCCTCTCCCCCTATATATAATAAGGTGTATTATTCCAGATAGGTGTAACCGTAGAGGCCGGAGCGGTAGTTGCTGAGGAACTCTTTACCCTCTTCCAGGGTGATGCGTCCCTCCTTCACCGAGCGGCTCACCCAGGTTTCTAGGGTGCGAACCAGTTTCTTGGGGTTGTATTGCACGTAGTCCAGCACCTCGGCCACCGTCTCGCCGTCAATCAGCTGGTCGATGGTGTAACCCTTCGAGTTGACCGAGACGTGCACGGCGTTGGTATCGCCAAAGAGGTTGTGCATATCGCCTAAGATCTCCTGATAGGCTCCTACGAGGAAGACAGCCAGGTAGTAGTGCTCCTTGTCGCGCAGCGAGTGCACCGGCAGGGTGGTGGCATCGGCGCGTGAGGAGACGAAGTTGGCAATCTTGCCGTCGCTGTCGCAGGTCATGTCTTGCAGGGTGGCTTCACGGTCAGGGCGTTCATCCAGTCGCTGGATAGGCATGATGGGGAACATCTGGTCGATGGCCCATGAGTCGGGCAGCGATTGGAAGAGGGAGAAGTTGCAGAAGTACTTGTCGGCCAGCAGCTTGCTCAGCTTGCGGAACTCGTCGGGGCAGTGCTTCATGTTCGAGGCGATGCTGTTGATTTCGCGGCAGATGCTCCAGTAGAGCTTCTCAATCTGGGCGCGGGTGTTCAGGTCCACGATGCCGTGGCTGAAGAGGTCGAGCGCCTCCTCGCGGATTTGCTGCGCATCGTGCCAAGGCTCCAGCATCGAGCGTTGGTTCAGGTTGTCCCAGATGGCGTAGAGCTCCTTCACCAGCTCGTGAGCATCCTCACCCGGCTCCCACTCATCATCCATCTGCGGCAGGGTAGCCGTTTCGAGCACCTCGAAGATCAGTACCGAGTGGTGCGCCGTGAGGCTGCGACCCGTTTCGGTGATGATGTTGGGGTGGGGGAATCCGTGCTTGTCGGCCGAGTCAACGAAGGTAGAGACCACGTCGTTGACAAACTCCTGGATGGAGTAGTTCACCGAGCTTTCGCTGTTGCTCGAGCGGGTACCGTCGTAATCCACGCCCATGCCGCCACCGGTATCTACAAACTCGATGTTGAAGCCCATCTTGTGGAGCTGCACGTAGAACTGCGATGCCTCGCGCAGGGCATGTTTGATGCGGCGTATCTTGGTAATCTGGCTGCCGATGTGGAAATGGATCAGTTTGAGGCAATCCTTCAGCCCCTTCTTTTCCAGGAAGTCGAGCGCTTCGAGCAGCTCGCTACTGGTCAGACCGAACTTGCTGGCGTCGCCGCCGCTCTCCTCCCACTTGCCGCTGCCGCTCGAGGCTAATTTGATGCGGATACCGATGTTAGGCTTCACGCCCAGCTGCTTGGCCATCTTGGCGATGAGGTTCAGCTCGTTCAGTTTCTCCACCACCAGGAAGATGCGCTTGCCCATCTTCTGAGCCAGCAGGGCCATTTCGATGAAGCTCTCATCCTTATAGCCGTTGCACACCACCAGCGAGTCGGGGTCGGTATTGACGCCAATCACGGCGTGAAGCTCAGGCTTCGAGCCTGCCTCCAGACCCAGGTTGAACTTCTTGCCGTGGGTAATCATCTCCTCTACGACGGGGCGCATTTGGTTCACCTTGATGGGATAGATGATGAAATTTTCGGCCTTGTAGCCATACTCCGTTGCCGCCTTCTTGAAGCAGCAGGAGATTTTCTCGATACGGTTGTCCAGAATATCGGGGAATCGGATTAGCATCGGAGCCGTTACGTCGCGCAGTTGCAGCTCGTCCACCAGCTCGCGTAAATCCACAGCCACCCCGTCACGTTTCGGGGTAACGACCACATGACCTTTCTCATTGATACCAAAGTACGAAGTGCCCCATCCGGTGATGTTGTAGAGCTCTTCGGAGTCTTCAATACGCCATTTTCTCATCAGTTGTTCTTATAAGTTGTTTCGGTTAATAATCGTCATCAGTTCTCTGAATAGTTTTGCTCAGGGGGCAAAGGTATGTATTTTTTTTGGTAATAGTGTGCGTTTTTTGGCAGAAATCCCTCTTTGGGGGTCTGAAAAGTGCTAAAGAGCCAGTAATTGGCGCAATCGGGCCACTGAATCAGCGATTTGGGGGCGTGATTCCAGCTGGCTGCCGTCAAAGCGGTAGGTGGCTTGGCTGTAGAAGGGTAGGCGTTTTTCCAGCGCCTCGGCGATGAACGTTCGCAGCTCCTCGTCGCTCTTGCCCTGCAGGATGGGGCGGTTGGCCGTGGCTACGCGCAGGCGGCGGTAGAGCACGTCGATGCTCACGTCAAGGAAGACCGTCTGCCCCTGGCTGTTCATGTAGCTCATGTTGTCGAAGAAGCAGGGCGTGCCTCCACCCGTGCTGATCACCACATCCTCAAACTCGCCCGCCTCGTGCAGCATCCGTTGCTCCAGCGTGCGGAATCCCTCTTCGCCATGTTCGGCAAAGAGCATCTTGATACTTTTGTGGAAGCGCTCCTCGATGTACCAATCCAGGTCGATAAAAGGAACGCCGAGTGCTTTGGCAAAAGCCTTGCCCAGGGTCGTTTTTCCGGCACCCATGTAGCCGGTCAGGAATACGCGTATCATCTTCTTAAACTATGTACATTGGCCTCATCGGGTGCTCTATTTTCACCGCTGAGGGGGTTATGGAGCACAAAGTTACGCTTTCTTGCTGAATAAACCATTATTTTGCCGTACATTTACAGCCGAAATTCAGAAACCATGGCAGAAAAAGAGAAATTTTACGTCGTCTGGGTGGGTGTTACCCCCGGTATCTACACTAATTGGACCGACTGTCAGCTTCAGGTCAACGGCTACAAGGGAGCGCTATTCAAATCCTTCGCCACCCTCACCGAGGCCGAGGAGGCCTTCCGTGCCGGCCCCCCCGAGCGCAAGCCTCGCAAGGCTAAGACAGCTACGTCGGCCGAGGGTTCCGCTCCCCGTCGGGCCGGTTCCGACACTTCGTCAGAGGGCTCAACCTCCCGTCGGGCTGGTGCAGCGGTCGATGCCCCCTTGCGTGAGTACCCCGGCGAGGTGATGCTGAACGCCCTGGCGGTGGATGCGGCCTGTAGCGGTAATCCCGGTCAGATGGAGTACCGCGGCGTGCATGTAGCCAGTGGGCAGCAGATGTTCCACTTCGGCCCCATGTATGGCACCAACAACATCGGCGAGTTCTTAGCCATTGTGCACGGTTTGGCCCTGTTGAAGCAGAAGGGCCTTGACCTCCCCCTCTACAGCGACAGCCGCAACGCGATGCTCTGGATTAAGCAGAAGCGCTGCAAGACCACCCTGCCCCGCGATGCCAAGACCGAGCCGCTGTTCCAGCTGATAGAGCGAGCCGAGAGGTGGCTGAAGACGAACAGCTACACCACGCCCATATTGAAATGGCAAACCGACCAATGGGGCGAAATCCCCGCCGACTTCGGAAGGAAGTAAATGGGGGCGGAAGATTT
>CAMAMO010000127.1 GCA_945836915.1 uncultured Mediterranea sp. | reverse complement strand
GTCGTTTGAGCGGTTTGCTTTCGACAAGAAGGGGATTGTGTATGCTATCGATATTGCTCATGCGGAGCATATCGCCGCGTATTACCGCTTGCAGGGGGTGGAGGCTCAGGCTATCAGCTCGAAGACGCCTTTGCCTGAGAGGCAGCGGTTGTTGGCGCTGTTTAAGCAGCGCGCTGGTTCTGCTGAGGCTCAGGGGGCTTTGGGCGGGCTGCAGGTGTTGGTGAGCGTTGATCTCTTTTCGGAGGGGTTTGACTGTCCGGATGTGGAGTTTATCCAGTTGGCAAGGCCTACGCTGTCGCTGACGAAGTACCTGCAGATGGTGGGGCGTGGATTGCGTCCCTCTCCGGGTAAGCGGTGTTGCACGATTCTGGATAACGTGGGGCTCTATCGCTCTTTTGGTCTGCCTTCTGTGGATAGGGATTGGGGCGCTTACTTCTTAGGGCGCGAGGCGCTAGGTTGGGGTGGTGAGCTGATGGCTCGCGGTAATGAGCAGTTCCTCTGGTTGGGTGGCGACCTGCGGGAGGAGGATGACTCGGACCTCATCAAGATTGTGTCGCACGAAGGGGGTGCTGTGGAGCCTGGACGTGAGGGGGTGGTGCAAGGCACGGCTCTGGAACGGACGGGCTTTGAGCGCAGGAAGCGGGTGGTGCTGCTGGGGGGCAAGCGCAGAGAGGTGTGGGTCTGGATGGACCTGATCAGTGGTGTGGAGTTTGAGCGTCATCCCTTGGTGATTAACTTCCGTGGGGTGGAGCTGTGTAGTGGGGATGGGGAGACCTTCTTCCCGAGGGTTCGTTCGAAGTGGTTGGATGGGAAGCATGGTATCAACCGCAAGGCGCTGGAGACGCAGGTGGGCGAGGGGATGGGCTGGATGAAGCGTTACATCTCGTTCGCTCAGCCTGACAGGGTGTTGCTGCTGCAGGCGGTGAAGCCGAACCAGATGAGGGTCTATAAGGATGAGCAGGGGAGGGTCTATCTGCAACAGGACCTGGATCATGCGCCCATCGCTGAGGTGGAGGCTGGTGGCAGAAGGGCTTTCATGGCGCAATGTGACATGGCGCAGAGGGCATGGGAGGAGAGGAGGAGGCGTATCCGCCTGCCTAACTTGCCTTTACCGACGGACGGCGATTCGAAGGTGATTCGCAAGCGGGGGTTTGTGGAGTTGCTGCAGGATGGCGAGGTGGTCTATATCTTGAATATCGAGGAGGAGCGTTTCATGCCTTACCGTAACTGGGAGATTCGGGCTGATGAGCGGATCTGCACCATTGGGAATAAGCTCTATCTCTATAAGGAGAGGGATAAGTGTAGCTATCGGATCAAGAGGCGGAGTGATGACTTCCGGATGTTCGTGGTGGAGGAGAGGCTGCCTAATGATAATCCACAAAGGATTGAGTTTAATGAGTTTATGATTATCAACAAGCCTGGCCAGGAGTTAGAGGTGATTAGCCCTGTTTAGGGGCTGTCAAACTGTAATTATCCGAATGAAACAAGAGATTAATTCTGAAAAAATGCAAAATAAGGAGAGGCGGATATATTACAATTAAATACAATGTATTACATTTGCATACAAAACAAGGAAAACGGTTATGGAGACAGAAATGAAAGTATCAACCTCTTTCCGACTTAATGCGGAACTGGTAGCAAGAATGAAGAAGGCAGCGAAGGCAAGCAATAGGAGCTTGAACAATTATGTGGAGAGCATCCTACTGAACGTTATGGCCAATGAGCCGAACGAGACGACCCAAAGGGCTATCCGAGAGGCTATGGATATGCAGATCGCACACAAATCGGGAACGCTAGAGGCCAAGCCTATTGACCTATCCAGTGTTGATAACATGCTTCGGTCAATGGATTTATGAAACAATTAATCCCCACTACGTGGGTTCCCATTCTGAACTATTCTGATTAGCCGCTTGCGGCAATTGTTGATGTTTGTTGATGGGCCATCCGGATGGATGGTGGTAGCGCACTATCTTGCTGATATATAGGCATAAAAAAAGGGAATCGCAATGATTCCCTTTTTTTGTGGCTGGCGGAAAGGGAGGGATTCGAACCCCCGGTACCTCTCGGTACGGCGGTTTTCAAGACCGCTGTAATCGACCACTCTACCACCTTTCCAAAGGCTGCTTTCAAGAGATTTTCGCTAACCGGTGAGGCGTCTCGCTTAACGTTCACTGAGGTTTTTCTCTCAATTGCGCTGCAAAGGTAAGGGATATTTTTTAATCCACCAAACATTTCGATGTTTTTTTTCGAAAATATTTTGTACTTTTGCAAAACCAAACGAATAAAAGTGGCTATGATATACCCGCAAAACTTTGAAAATAAGATAGGTTACGACCAAATTCGACATCTGCTGAAAGAACGCTGCCTCAGTACGCTGGGCGAGGAGCGCGTGGAGGCTATGGCCTTCTCCGACCGCTTTGAACAGGTGAACGAGTGGCTGGACCAAACCTGCGAGATGATGCGCATCTTGAGTGAGGAGGAGAATTTCCCCGCGCAATATTATTATGATGTACGTCCGTCGCTGGCGCGCATTCGCGTGGAGGGGCTCTATTTGGATGAGACGGAACTGTTCGATTTGCGACGCTCACTGGAGACGATTCGCGACATCGTGCGCTTTTTGTTGCATCGTACGGATGGGGAGGAGGCTGATGAACCGACCCCTTATCCTTGCCTGGCCAGACTGGCCGGGGATGTGGAGATCTACCCGCAGCTGGTGCAACAGATTAACCAGATTCTCTCGCCATACGGTAAACTGAAGGACAGCGCTTCGTCTGAATTGGCCCGCATCCGTCGCGAACTGAATGCCACGATGGGGAGCATCTCGCGCACGCTGAACAGCATCTTGCGCAACGCGCAGTCGGAAGGGGTAGTGGAGAAGGATATTACACCGACCTTGCGCGATGGACGATTGGTGATTCCCGTGGCTCCGGCTTTGAAGCGAAAGATTCGTGGCATTGTACACGATGAGTCGGCCAGCGGTAAGACGGTCTTTATCGAACCGGCTGAAGTGGTGGAGGCAAACAACCGTATCCGCGAACTGGAGAGTGATGAGCGCCGGGAGATGATTCGTATCCTGACGGAGTTCTCGAACAAGTTGCGTCCGCTCATCCCGTCATTGCTCATCTCCTACGAGTTTCTGGCGGAGATTGACTTCATCCGGGCCAAGGCACTTTGGGCTGAAAGCAACGGAGCGATTAAGCCAGCTTTGGAGCGCACGCAGGTGATGGACTGGATGATGGCCATCCATCCGTTGCTTCAGGCCTCGCTGGTTAAGCATGGCAAGAAGATGGTTCCGCTGGATATTACGCTCCATGCCAAGCAACGTATTTTGCTGATTTCCGGACCGAATGCCGGTGGTAAGTCGGTCTGTCTTAAAACGGTGGGACTGTTGCAGTATATGTTGCAGTGCGGTTTGCCCATCCCGCTGCATGAAGGGAGTCATGCGGGCCTCTTCAGCAGTATCTTCATCGACATCGGTGATGAGCAGAGCCTGGAGGATGATTTGAGTACCTACTCGTCGCATCTGCCCAACATGAAGCAGATGATGAAGCAGAGCGATGAACGCAGTTTGATTCTGATTGATGAGTTTGGTGGAGGTACCGAGCCACAGATTGGCGGAGCTATTGCTGAGGCGGTGTTGAAGCGGTTTAATGAACGGCGGGTGTTTGGCGTCATCACGACGCACTACCAGAACCTGAAACACTTTGCTGAAGATAACGAAGGGGTGGTTAATGGAGCGATGCTCTACGACCGCCATTTAATGCAGGCTCTGTTCCAACTGCAGATTGGTAATCCCGGCAGTTCGTTTGCCGTGGAGATTGCCCGCAAGATTGGCTTGCCGGAGGAGGTGATTGCCGATGCGGCAGAGCTGGTGGGCAGTGAGTACATCAATGCGGATAAGTACCTGCAGGACATTGTGCGCGATAAACGGTACTGGGAGAACAAACGCCAAACTATCCGTCAGCGTGAAAAGCAGATGGAGGAGACCATAGCACGCTACCAGCAGGAGATGGAGGAGCTGCAGAAGCAACGGAAGGCGATTATCAGAGAGGCGAAGGAGCAGGCGCAGCAGTTGATGAGTGAGGCGAACTCGCGTATCGAGAATACCATCAGCGCCATCAAGGAGGCGCAGGCGGAGAAGGAGAAGACACGCCAAGCCCGGCAGGAGCTGACGGCCTTCCGTGAACAACTGGAGCAACAACAGCTGCAGGAGGAAGAGGAGCGGATTGCCCGTAAGATGAAGCAACTGCAGGAGCGACAGGAACGGAAAAAGGAGCGTAAAGCGAAAGGGCAGCGTGCGACGACGGCTACCGCTCCGGTTCAGGAGGCGCCGAAACCTATCCAAGCGGGTGAAACGGTGAAGCTGAAAGGGCAGACCACCGTAGGACAGGTGATGGAGGTGAACGGCAAACAGGCGGTAGTTATCTTCGGTCAGCTGAAGACGGTGGTGAAGTTGGATCGATTGGAGCGGACCAACGCTCCATTGCGCGCTACGGATCTGAGCACCAAGAGTACCTTTGTGAGCACGGAGACGCGCGATGCGATGTATGAAAAGAAACTGAACTTCAAGCAAGATATCGATGTTCGCGGTATGCGTGGCGACGAGGCGATTCAGGCCGTGACCTACTTCATCGATGACGCCATCCTGGTAGGTATGTCGCGGGTACGCATCCTGCATGGTACGGGTACAGGCATTCTGCGCACCCTGATCCGGCAGTATCTGCAAACCGTAGCGGGCGTCAAGCATGTCCAGGATGAGCATGTCCAATTCGGCGGTGCCGGCATCACGGTAGTCGATTTGGCCTAACTATTTTGTCAACTTGTTAACTAATTCATGATATGAAATCAATTAAAGAGATTTACCGTATTGGTACGGGGCCTTCGAGCAGCCATACGATGGCTCCTCGAAAGGCGGCTGAACTGTTTTTGCAACGTCATCCTGAGGCGGCTTCGTTCCAGGTCACCCTTTATGGTAGCTTGGCGGCTACGGGCAAGGGGCACATGACGAATGTGGCGATTATTGAGGTGCTGCAACCGCACGCGCCTGTTGAGATTGTATGGGAACCGCAAATCTTCCTCCCTTTCCACCCTAACGGTATGAAGTTTGTCGCTAAGAATGGGGCAGGCGATTTGTTGGATGAGTGGACGGTTTATAGCATCGGTGGCGGTGCGCTGGCTGAGGAGAAGGATGGCGCTCAGTCGGTCAATACACCTGAGGTTTATGAGATGAATCACCTCTCTGAAATCCTGGGGTGGTGTGAGAAGACGGGCCGTAACTACTGGGAGTATGTGAAGGAGCGTGAGGAGAGTGACATTTGGGACTATCTGGCTGAGGTGTGGAAGACGATGCGTGAGTCTATCAGACGTGGTCTGGACGCTGAAGGTGTATTACCTGGTCAGCTTCATTTGCGCCGTAAGGCGTCGTCGTACTACATCAAGGCGAGTGGCTACAAGGCGTCACTGCAGTCGCGCGGACTGGTCTTTTCGTACGCCCTGGCGGTGAGTGAGGAGAACGCTTCAGGCGGAGTGATTGTAACGGCACCGACCTGCGGTTCGTGTGGCGTGGTTCCAGCCGTGCTCTATCACCTGCAGAAGAGCCGTGAGTTCAGTGATACGCGTATTCTGCGTGCGTTGGCTACGGCGGGTTTGATTGGTAATATCGTGAAGCAGAACGCCTCTATATCCGGTGCGGAAGCAGGGTGCCAGGCTGAGGTGGGCACGGCTTGCTCTATGGCTTCTGCGGCAGCCAACCAACTCTTCGGTGGCAGTCCCACGCAGATTGAGTATGCGGCGGAGATGGGACTGGAACATCATTTGGGTATGACCTGCGA
>CAMAMO010000126.1 GCA_945836915.1 uncultured Mediterranea sp. | reverse complement strand
ACCATCAGGCCCGGCATCCGTTCGTTCAGGTTGACCATAGCCTTACGCAGACGAGCCATCTGCAACGGCATACCGTCAGTCGCCACGAAGGGTGCGTCAGGATAGGTAATTACCACCACCTGTTGCGTGTTGGTGTCCTGTTGATGGAAGGGAACTGTAAGCAACAACTGATTGCCATCATAACTGAACGCTGCCTTCTGGCCGTTCACCGTCACCTCAGCGGGATAGGCTGAACTGATTACCTCTATCTGCCACTGGCGCTGACCGGGCATGTTGGGGAAGCTGCCATTGCGAGGTGCAATGGTGACATGCAATTGATTGCCCTCACGACGGTAACTCAACGGGGTGAAGCTGTAGTGCAGGTTATAGTAGCGGTCATCGCCCTGGTCTTCGTAGAGCGAGAAGCTCCCCTCCTCACCGGGAAAAACAGCCAACGAGAGCGGCTGCTCGTTGCTGCTCAGCCGACGTGCATCGGTATAGAGCGGCAGCAACGTTCCCTTCTTTACGAAGATAGGATACTCATTCAGCGCATAGCGTTGCGCTACCTCTTGACCACCCGTAAAGGTCCTACCGCTGTGCCATTCATACCACTCCGAACCCTCTGGAAGCCAGATGGTCATCGGCGTGAAGCCTGTTGCGCTATCTGCCGGAGCGGTGATAGGAGCCACCAGCAGACGGTCGCCGAACAGGTACTCGTTGCGGTAGCTATAGGCCTCAGCGGCTTCAGAGTAGTCGTAGTAGAGCGGACGGCAGAGCGATACCGCCTCATCGTAGGCCTTACGTGCCATGGTGTAGATATAGGGCACCAGTCGGTAACGCTGCAACACGTAGCTGCGGATGATGTCGAGATTCTCTGCGCCAAAAATCCAAGGCTCCTTATTCATCTTATACCCCTTGCTGGTATGGGTTCGCATGATTGGAGCGTAGCAGCCAAACTGCAGCCAACGGATATACATCTCAGGCTCAATTGTGCCCAGCATGTGTCCGCCAATATCGTGGCTCCAGTAGCCATAGAGCACATTGCTGGCCGTGGAGTTGAAGTAGGGCTGATAGTCCAGAGAGGCCCAAGAGATGTAGGTATCGCCCGAGAAACCGACCTGATAACGGTGGTTGCCGAGACCTCCCCAGCGATGATAGAGCATGGGGCGTTGGGTGGAGTGACGCTGCATATCGGAGAAGAAGCAATAGTTGATCCACCAGGTGTTGCTCAAGCTATCCACACGGCGGTCAAAAGGATGCTGCTGCCAATCGAGCCACCAGAAGCTTACCCCCTCTTTCTGCATGGGGTGGAGTACGTGGTCGAACATGGCCGTCATAAAGCGTTTGTCGCTGGCCACCCACTCTATTTTCTCCTTCTTCTCTACATCAAGTCCAAGCGCCTTGGCCACGGCGGGATAGGCCTGCTCGTAGGGAGCCAAGCCATCGGCGGGATGGAGGTTCAAGGTTACCTTCAGCCCCTCGTCATGCAAATCGCTCAGCAGACGCTTCGGATTGGGGAAGAGGTAATCGTTCCAAGTCCAGCCCGTCCAACCTCCCTTGCCAGGCAAGGTGTGGTGCCAATCCATGTCAATTACCAGCACCTCCAGAGGGATATCATAGCGTTTGAAGTCCTGCACCAACTGGCGCAGCTGATGGTCTGAATAGGCCCAGTAGCGCGACCACCAGTAGCCAAAGGCATACCGGGGAGGCAAGGGCATCTTGCCCGCAAAGCGCGTATAGTCCATCAATGCACTCTTGTAGTCGTGGCCATAGCCCAGGAAATACCAGTCCTGTCCCTCCTTGTCCTCTCTCTGTTTCACCCAGGCCCAGTCGGTGGAGTCGAACAGAAAGTTGCGCGAGTCATCAATCAGCGTCCAGCCATCGCGAGCCAACAGGCCGTCAGGCATCTCCACCTTCTTTCCGTCACGCTCGCCGCCGTTCATGCCATCCAAGGTACGGAACGTACCGCCCAGGTTAGCCTGCTGCTTCATGCCAGGCTTCCATTGAAATGCAGGGTTCACCCCCTTGAGGGAGCGAATCATCAGATTCTCAGCCGTAAACCGTCCACTACCCTTGCGATACTCCAAGCGGAGCTTAGCGGTCGTGATGACCACCTTGCTACCACTCTGTTTCACTTGGTAAGGAGGCACCACATAGGTGCGTTCTACCGCTAAAAACGAAGGGTCGTCGGTAAAACGGCCCTGAGGATGCCACTCCAGACGCAAAGCCCCATCGCTGATGACGGTGAAGCGTACCTGGCTGTCAGCATAAGCCACCGCCTGTTGGGCCTTGACACCAAGGACGAAACAGACGAAGAACAATAATACAGAAATTCGGTGTCTTCTCATGGTCGAAACTATTAATTGAGTTTGATAATCTTGCAAGCATGAGCACCCAGAGTCACGTCGATGCGGTCAGCCTCGCCTTCGTCTTGATGTTTCCAGAGGTCACGCATCTTACGAGAGCCCTTAATGCCCAACTCAGAGAGTTTCACGCTGAAGCTCTTCTGGCTGTTATCGCGATTAAAGATTCCAACCACCCAGCTGCCATCACTCATCTGGCCGTACCAAATCTGGTTCTTGGCATCAATCAGGCTGTTAGACAAAGGCTTACCGGCAAAGCGGTCCTTGTTGAGTTGCAACAGTTCCTGGTTCTGATAGAACTTCAGATGGTTGCCAATGCTGCCGGGCAGGTCGGCTACGGTCACCGGACCACCAGCCATCAGCTGCAGCGAGACGGCAAACTCTCTCTCCGCATCGGTAGAAAGGGTGTTCAGTCGCAGGAAATCGCCATCCATAATCATGCCACCACGACCAGCCACCTTCGACCAATAAACGAATCCATCAAACTGGTTGTTGCAGTTAGGCCAGGTGCCATAGCTCTTGCGGCGGTCGTTATCCGAGATATGTCCCCAACCGCCATTACCGGTATCCGCTACAATACGGGCCATGTGGCCATACTTGCTCTCCAGCTCCGCCCCTTTATACAGGTGAGGCATCACCAGCGAGGTGAAGACGCCATACTTCTTAGCCGACTCGCAGATATACTGCAACGCCTTTTCATAGCACTCGCGGCCATAACCACGGCCTACCACGCCCAAGCCACGGTCGTTACCATCCTCATACCAGCTCAGGAAGTCCATGCGGATATACTTGATACCCAAATCGCTGTAGTGCTTGAAGAAGCCATCGATATACTCCTTAGCCCCGTCATGGGTAGCCACAGCCCACCAGAACCAGAGATCGCCCTTATCAGGATGGGCCACGGGGTCGCCGTTTTTATATTTCAAGTCACCAAAGGTACGTCCGTTGGTACCGGCAATGGGGGTGTTATCGGGTCCATGGAGCCAGAGGGGGTTGTCATAGACACCCAGTTCAAGCCCTTTAGCGCGACACATCTCAACCAGTTTCTTCAGGGGTACACTACCATACTGCGTCATGTAGCCCGTAGCGTCAGTAGCCAGCATGGGGATGAAGCCATCGGTGCACAGCATGGTGTAGCCATAAGGCTTCAGCTCCTTGGCTACCCAGTCAATCACCTCCGCCCACTGCTTCTCCGTAAAGTCCATCTTATCGCTGGGTACACCGGCACGCTCTTGCTTCCAGCAATGCTCATAAATGCTCCAGTAGAGTGGTGCCTTGACGGTGTGGATGCCTTGATCCGTTTGCGAGGGAGGATTGTCTTGACCGCCTTGAGGGTCATCGCTGCTTGAACAACTGCCCATACAAAGAGTGGCGCAGAGCATCCAAATATTTAACAGGATATCTTTCATGATTTCTTGGTTTAATATGTTTCAATTAAGGAGATCTTATAAGCCCACAGACTCCCTCTCTGCCATGAACAGAGAGGGAGAGGGCCATCTATCTAATTTACCTATTGAAAAGGTTAGAGAGGTTCTTATTCCGCAACGGTAACCTGTAAGGTATAGCTCTGAAGGTCGAATACCAGGGTGTATTTACCAGCTTCTGTCACCTTCCACTTGTTGTCAGGGTCACCTGCGTAGAAGTTGAAGTCTGGATTGGCTACACCACTCTTGCTGATAGCGCAATCCGCTACCGTGGGGTGGATGAAGGGTTGTCCCCAGTTATTATCCTCGTTGAGCAGACAAGCCTTCATTTCGCCAACGGCCAAATCTACAGTCGTTGAGAAGCGATACTTGTTTTCTGCATCTTGCGTCAGTGAAACGCATGAAGCGAGTGACCAACCATAGGGCGTGGCATCGCCCAGGATATAGAGTGCGCTGGTTTCAATAGGTGCCAGGTACTGCGCTTTGATGGTGTAGTGTTCCAGGTCGAAGGTGATCAGGTAGGTACCTTCATCTACCACCTGCCATTTCCAGTCATCGCCACCCTTGTAGCACTTAAAGTTAGGATCAGCCACGCCCTCTTTTGTAATCTGGCAATTATCAGTCAGCGGGT
The DNA here is from genome assembly GCA_945836915.1 of uncultured Mediterranea sp. GTDB lineage: Bacteria > Bacteroidota > Bacteroidia > Bacteroidales > Bacteroidaceae > Bacteroides. The sequence continues at coordinate 1,442 of CAMAMO010000126.1, read as the reverse complement.
GAAAGAACTCTTGACTGAAATCTTTATCCATCACCATGAAGGCTTTAAAAGCACCGGCCTTCAGCGCAGCCTTGCAGGTAAAGAGGTACTTGTTGTTGGCATCAACCGTGAAACTCAGAGCTGCGTCTTGCGACCATCCATTAGGAGTGGCATCGCCTAAGATAAAGAGGGTGTTGGTCTCGATAGGCTCCTGATCCTTAGGATTCTCAGGCTCTTCGGGCTGAGGTTCTTCATACTCACCCAGGTATTCAGCCTTCAAGGTGTAGGCCTTCAGATCCATGGTGATGCGATACTTACCGGCATCCTCAATCTTCCACTGAGTATCTGCACCACCCTTATAGCACTTGAAATTGGGATCAGATACACCATCCTTCGTAATGGTACAAGGATCTTCTGCTGGGTGCATGAAATCTTGGCTCCACGTATCGTCCATCACCATAAAGGCCTTGAAAGCCCCGTCTGCTTTTAGGCTCACCTCACAGCTAAAGAGGTACTTGTTGTCAGCAGCAACGGTCAACGGGGTGGCACTGGCTTGATCCCAACCGCCAGGAGTGGCATCGCCAATCAGATAGAGTGTCTCCGTTTCAATCGGGGTCTTCGGTGCTTCGGGGATGTCGGCTACATAGTCGGCCTTCATGGTCCAGTTACGCAGGTTGAAAGTCAGACGGTAAATAGCGGCTTCGGCTACGCTCCATTTGTTGTCGGGGTCACCAGCATACATGACAAAGGTAGCCTCTGCCAGACCTAACTTTGTGATTTCAGTCTTATCGACTGCCGGACGGATAAACGGATTGCCCCAGTTACCAGCCTGAATACAGAGTTTGAACTCACCTTTGTTCAGTTCACCCTCATAGACAAAGGTCATCGGATCTTCTTCTGTAACGGCGAGCGGTGTAGGCTCATTGATATTCCAACCAGCGGGTGTAGCATCACCAACCATAAAGAGGGTGCTGGTTTTAATGGGAAGGAGTTCGTCGATGATAATCAGATCCTTCTCACCCTCGCAACCGCTGAGCAAGGCCATGGTGAGCAACAGCACCACAGCGGAGAGATATGTTGATATTGTCTTCATGTTGTACAATGATTAGATATAATATAGATTAGTTATTGTAACCAGGGTTCTGTACCAGATTGGTGTTGGCATTCAGAATATCACGCATGATGGGGAAGATTTCAGTGTGCTTGTCGGCATCAGCGCTCTTATCCCACCAAGTGCCACTGCTAAACTTGCCAAAACGAATCAGGTCGATACGGCGACGGCTCTCTGCAAAGAACTCACGTCCCCATTCTGCCAGCATCTCCTTCTCGTCGAGCTTCACCGCGCCATCGGGTGCATAGAGCGTACGAGCCATGTCAGCGGTTGCATCGTAGTTACGACGGCGTACACTGTTGAGCAGACGACCAGCCTCTTGGGCATCACCGGCACGCAGTTTGCATTCAGC
>CAMAMO010000125.1 GCA_945836915.1 uncultured Mediterranea sp. | reverse complement strand
CATTTGATATTGTATTCTTATTTCTCTATGTGCTTATTTCACCTCCTCGAAGTCTGCGTCTTGGACGTTGTCGCCTTTTGACTGGGCGTTGTCTTGAGGATTGGCTTGTGCTTGCTGTGCACCGGGCTGGGCGCCGGCTTGGACACTGGCCTGGTACATCTTCTGGGCGGCGGCATTCAGCTCAGCGGTGGCAGCGTCGATAGCGGCCAAATCCTGAGCCTTGTGGGCATCCTTCATCTTCTGGATGGCAGCCTCTACCTCGGCCTTGATGTCGGCGGGCAACTTGTCACCACTCTCCTTCAACATGTTCTCGGTTTGGAAAATCATGCTGTCGGCTTGGTTCAGCTTGTCAATCTTCTCACGCTCCTTCTTATCGGCGTCGGCATTGGCTTCGGCCTCAGCCTTCATGCGCTCAATCTCTTCCTTGCTCAAGCCGCTTGATGCCTCGATGCGGATGGCCTGCTCCTTACCGGTAGCCTTATCCTTTGCGGTGACCTTCAAGATACCGTTAGCGTCGATATCGAAGGATACCTCAATCTGAGGCACACCACGACGGGCGGGAGCGATGCCGGTGAGGTTGAACTGTCCGATGCTCTTGTTCTGAGCAGCCATCGGACGCTCACCCTGCAGGACGTGGATGGTTACCTCCGTCTGGTTATCAGCTGCGGTTGAGAAGACCTCGCTCTTCTTGCAAGGAATGGTGGTGTTAGCGTCAATCAGCTTGGTCATGACGCCACCCAGGGTTTCGATACCCATAGAGAGGGGCGTAACGTCGAGCAGAACCACACCCTTGATTTCGTCGGTCAGCACGGCACCCTGTACGGCAGCACCTACGGCTACTACCTCGTCGGGGTTCACACCCTTTGAAGGCACTTTGCCGAAGAAATCTTCTACCAACTTCTGAACGGCGGGGATACGGCTTGAACCACCTACCAAGATGACTTCGTCGATGTCTGAGTTGCTGAGACCGGCATCGCTCATAGCCTTCTTACAGGGCTCCAAGCAAGCCTGAATCAGATGGTGAGCCAGGGCTTCGAACTTAGCACGAGTCAAGGTCTTAACCAAGTGCTTGGGCACACCGCCTACAGGCATGATGTAAGGCAGGTTGATTTCGGTGCTGGTTGAAGAGGAGAGTTCAATCTTGGCCTTCTCAGCAGCCTCTTTCAGACGTTGCATAGCCATGGGATCAGCGGTCAGGTCGGCACCTTCGTCGTTCTTGAACTCCTGAGCCAGCCAGTCGATAATCACCTGGTCGAAGTCATCACCACCGAGGTGGGTATCACCGTTGGTGCTCAATACTTCGAACACACCGCCACCGAACTCCAGGATAGAGATATCGAATGTACCACCACCCAGGTCGAATACAGCTACCTTCATGTCTTTGTTGCTCTTATCTACACCATAAGCTAAAGCGGCTGCGGTAGGCTCGTTGACGATACGCTTCACCTCCAGACCGGCAATCTGACCAGCCTCTTTGGTAGCCTGACGCTGAGAATCAGAGAAGTAAGCAGGTACAGTGATAACCGCTTCAGTCACCTCCTGACCCAGATAATCCTCGGCCGTCTTCTTCATCTTCTGCAGAATCATGGCAGAGATTTCCTGCGGCGTGTAGTGACGACCGTCGATATCTACACGAGGCATGTTGTTTTCGTTCACTACTGAATAAGGTACGCGAGAGATTTCTTTCTGTACCTGCTGCCAGTTCTCACCCATGAAGCGCTTGATAGAGTAAACCGTGCGCTTAGGGTTCGTGATAGCCTGACGCTTAGCGGGATCACCCACCTTACGTTCGCCACCGTCAACGAATGCTACCACTGAAGGGGTGGTGCGCTTACCTTCGCTATTTGCGATAACCACAGGTTCGTTACCTTCGAAAACAGAAACACATGAGTTTGTAGTTCCTAAGTCAATACCAATAATCTTTCCCATAATTGTATTCTTTTTATTTATTATTATTCAAGTTTATTTGTATCAGCCTTGCGGCCGACGCCAAATAGGTTGCAAACGGTGTGCCAAAGGGAAAATGAGGGTAAAAATCGGTTTTTGAAGCACGAAACTGACAAAATGGCATAAAAAAAGGGGCCCGAAGGCCCCTCTATAGGTACAAATTGTCATAGTTACTTGCGACGCTGCAAAACTACAATCGGTTTTTTGCCTTTACCGCATAGAGCCATCTGATTTGTTGAGAGGTAACGGTAACGGGTAACGCTTGCCAAAGCGGCAAACACCTCTCGCTCTACCTCCATGTTGGGGCACATCATCATGGTGCTACCTAATTGGCTCAGGTCGATAGTACCCGGTTTGGCTTTCGGGTCAACCGACCCAGTGATGCGGTTGCAGCCGGCATTGCCATGAACCTGTCCGTCTGCACCAAATCCGATATAAGGAAAGGGTTGCGACTGGGCAGGCACCACGGCATGGCCCTGCAGTTCGATAATATCCCACTCACCCTGGAGGTCGGCCAGGGTAACCGATTGTTTTGAGGTGGCACAAGAGGCGAGCGACGTAGCCATCAGGGCGCCACACACCACCTTTGTCATCATTTTCTTGTTCATTGAATCGTTTACTTAAATGGTTGTCTAGTTTATACTGCGCTGACTAGTTTATACCAGAAAGGATAGGCGTCAGAAGATACGACCCGTCAGACGGAACTTGAGTACAGGATAGGCTTTGAGCTTATCCACGATTTCCGAGAAGTCGTCATCTGCTTCAGAAGCACTAATCAGGTCGTTTATGCTGCCATTCTTATCCTTTACCTGAGGAGTGCCATGGAACTGTACACCCAGCTCGAAAGCAAAGCCAATACGTCTGTAGGGCACCGAGCGGCCAAAGCCAAGACCCACGTAGGGACGGACCTTCTTCACTTCAATGCTACCGGTTACGCTACCATCTTTGTCGAAGGGCAAGGTGTAATCTCCAATGACAACACCGATTTGGTCTTGATAATTATTGATGAGATTCAGTAACTGTGGATCATCTGTCTGACCTTTAGCGCCCACCACCTTGGCACCACCGAAGTAGGCACCGGCAGAGAGGAAGAAACTACTCCGTTTGAAGGGATAGATGTTGGCCAACACATAGGTCTGTGTACGCTTGGTGTCACCCTCAATATTGACAGAATATGAATTAGAGTAACCAGCCACATCCACATCTACATCCACATCCGTATTAAAGGTGATAGAGGGCATGATATCCACACCGCCACGCAGCGTAAGGTAGGGCGATACAGGCATGGCAATATCAAAACCATAACCCAGTGTTGAAGCACTGACACCTACAGAGAGGTGATTAAAGAGGCCCATCTTGACCCCATTGTCACTCTGAGCCGAGACTGACGTAAAGGCGGCACCCAGTAGCAGTGCACACACCAAAGAGAAGAATTTCGTTTTCATACTTAGTTGCAGTCATTAAGTTAATATGCTGCAAAGATAAGTATAAAAACGAAAATCCCTATCCTTTAAGGCATAAAAAATCAGCAAAAAGGGACATTCCCTATTTACATCTTTTATTTTTCCTTATTGAGCTCGGCAAAGATGAGTTGCTCCAGTTCGGCAGCCAGCTCGGGATTGTCGAGGATGACCTGCTTGGCCGCATCGCGTCCCTGAGCCAGCTTGGTATCGTTGTAGCTGAACCAAGAGCCGCTCTTCTTGATAATGCCCAGTTCAGAGCCCAGGTCGATAATCTCTCCGGCACGCGAGATGCCCTCACCAAACATGATGTCAAACTCTGCCTTGCGGAAGGGAGGAGCCACTTTGTTCTTCACCACCTTCACCTTGGTTTGGCGACCAATCACCTCGTCACCATTCTTGATGCCCTGTCCGCCACGGATGTCGATGCGCACCGAAGCGTAGAACTTCAGCGCATTACCACCAGTAGTCGTTTCAGGGTTACCGAACATGATGCCTATCTTCTCACGCAGCTGGTTGATGAAGATACAACAGGTACGGGTCTTGCTGACGGTAGCCGTGAGTTTGCGCAGTGCCTGCGACATCAGTCGGGCTTGCAAGCCTACCTTGTTATCACCCATATCGCCCTCGATTTCCGCCTTGGGCGTCAAGGCGGCCACAGAGTCGATGACGATGATATCAATTGCCGACGAGCGAATTAGTTGATCAGCAATTTCTAATGCCTGCTCGCCGTTATCGGGTTGCGAAATGAGGAGGTTATCTACATCCACACCCAGTTTGGCCGCATAGAAGCGGTCGAAGGCGTGTTCAGCGTCAATAAAGGCGGCAATACCGCCAGCCTTCTGAGCCTCGGCAATGGCGTGGATAGTCAGCGTGGTCTTACCGGAAGATTCCGGACCGTAGATTTCGATGATACGGCCACGGGGATAACCGCCCACACCAAGGGCCACATTCAAACCGATAGAACCCGAGGGGATGACCTCCACCTCTTCGATATGATCATCGCCCATCTTCATGATAGAGCCTTTACCATAGTCCTTCTCAATCTTGGCCATGGCAGCCTGTAGGGCCTTCAGCTTTTCGGCATTGAGTGCCTTAGCCGCTCCCTCATCAAAATTGAGTTCGTCTTTTTTAGCCATTTTATTTAGTTATTAGTTTTTTAGTTATTAGTGATTAGTTTATAGTGAGTAGTTATTGGAGTTCCAGGTCCTCGTCGAATACTTCGTGCCAGGGGAGGCCCTGCTTGTTGAGCTGCTCCATGAAGGGATCGGGATCAAACTCTTCAACGTTCCATACACCCGGACGTTTCCAAATGCCCTTGAGGAACATCATTGCTCCAATCATGGCAGGCACACCCGTGGTGTAGCTGACGCCCTGCATACCGGTCTCCTTATAGGCGGCCTGGTGGCTGCAGTTGTTATAGATGTAGTAGGTACGCTCCTTGCCATCCTTCACGCCACGGATGCGGCAACCGATCGAGGTTTCGCCGTCGTAGTTCTCACCCAGATCCTGAGGATTAGGCAACACAGCCTTGAGGAACTGCAGAGGCACAATCTTCACCTTCACCTGCTTGCCACTGCCATCAGCCAACGGAGCCTGATACTCCAACTCGTCGATGCGCGACATACCGATGTTCTGAATCACGTCCAGATAGGTGAGGTACTGCTGGCCAAAGGTCATCCAGAAGCGAGCCTTCTTGATGGTCGGGTAGTTCTTCACCAGGCTCTCCAGCTCTTCGTGGTGCATCAGGTAGCTCTCACGAGGGCCAATGTTGGGGTATGTAATGGGTTGGTGAATCTCCAAAGGCTCCGTCTCAATCCACTCGCCATCCTGATAGTAGAGCCCCTTCTGGGTAATCTCACGGATATTGATTTCGGGGTTGAAGTTGGTAGCAAACGCCTTGTGGTGGTTACCGGCATTGCAATCCACGATGTCGAGCACGTGCATCTCGTCAAAGTGATGCTTGGCTGCATAGGCGGTATAAACGCCGCTTACACCCGGGTCGAAGCCGCAACCTAAGATGGCGGTCAAGCCAGCCTCCTCGAAGCGTTGCTTGTAGGCCCACTGCCAGCTGTACTCAAAGTGTGCCTCATCCTTCGGTTCATAGTTAGCGGTATCCAGGTAGTTCACCCCGCTCTTCAAGCAGGCCTCCATGATGGTGAGGTCCTGGTAAGGAAGGGCCACGTTAATCACAATATCCGGACGGAAGCTATTGAAGAGGTTAACCAAATCATCTACATTGTCGGCATCCACCTGTGCGGTTTGGATATTGGGGTTACCGATAGCCTTGACAATGGCGTCACATTTCGCCTTGGTGCGGCTGGCAATCATCACTTCGTTGAACACGTCAGGGTTCTGAGCCACTTTATGAGCTACGACGGTACCTACACCGCCAGCTCCGATAATTAAAACTTTTCCCATGTCTATCTTATATTTACTTAGTTATTGATTTATTGTTTTCGGGGGAGAAAGCCACCTCATCCTCCTTGGGAATGGGGAGGATAAAGAGGAAGCGAGCTCCCTGATGATAATTCAC
>CAMAMO010000124.1 GCA_945836915.1 uncultured Mediterranea sp. | reverse complement strand
TTCCACGATTATGAAACAACTCTTATTAGGCGACGAAGCTGTCGCTTTGGGTGCTCATGACGGTGCTGGATTGTTAGGCGCTGTACAGCTGCCAACCTCATCAGCAAACCCCTCTACGACCGTCTGGTCAGCGTCTGCGGCATCAAGCCCAACATCCACATCCTGCCTCCGGGCACCATCGAGCGCTCTAACGGCAAGGCTAAGCATGTGAATGATAAACGTACACACCTTATCAACTGGAGATAATCCATCGTTAATCAAAAGATAAAATGAAGCTATTCAGCGACGAATTAGTGGCAGAGGCGGCCCGTGTCAATCATGTGGCCGACCTCTCACACGCCACCATTGGCGAGACCCTCTTGGTGGCCCAATATCTGGAGCAAAAAACGGGCATCCCCTTTATCCGTATGGATCAAGGCTCACCCGGTCTGCCGGCAAACCGCTACGGCATCGAGGCTGAAAAGAAGGCGTTGGATGCAGGCATCGGTGCTCAGTATCCACCGGCAGCTGGCATCAGCGAGCTGAAAGAGGCCGCCAGTCAGTTTGTCAAGGCTTTCATCGACATCGACATTTCGCCCCGTGCCTGCATCCCTACGGTGGGTAGCGTAGCCGGCTCGTTCGGTGGATTCATTGCCTGCTGTCAGCGTCAGAGCTATCCACAGATGGGCAAGGTCCTCTTCATCGACCCCGGATTCCCTATCCAGAAATCGCAACTCCGTGTGCTGGGCATCGAATGGCGAGAGTTTGATATCTTCCCCTACCGTGGAGAGGCCCTGCGGGCCAAGCTGGAGGAGGAGTTGAGCCATGGCGACATCGCAGCCATCATCTACAGCAACCCCAACAACCCAGCCTGGATCTCGCTGGAAGAGGAGGAGCTGCAGATTATCGGTGAACTGGCCACCCGGTACGACGTCGTTGTGATGGAAGATCTGGCTTACTTTGCCATGGACAGCCGTCGCGACCTGAGTCACCCTTACGAACCGCCCTACGTACGCACCGTAGCGCGCTATACAGACAACTACCTGCTGATGCTCTCCTCCTCCAAAATCTTCTCCTATGCCGGCCAGCGCATGGCTTTGGTCTGCATCTCCGACCGTCTGTTCGACCGCCACTTCCCCGCCTTTGTAGCGCGTTATCATGACGAGGGACTCTTCGGTCCCACCTTCATCGCCAGCATCCAGTACATGATCACCTCGGGCTGCACAGCCACCACGCAGATGGGCTATGCCCACATGCTGCGACTCAGCTGCGAGGGGAAGATCAACTTCGTAGAGGATACACGCGAGTATGCTATCCGGGCCGAGAAGATGAAGAAAATCTTCTGCGACAACGGCTTCAGCATCACCTACCCGCGCGACGTTAACGAGCCCATTGGCGACGGCTTCTTCTTCTCCCTCTCCTATCCCGGTCTGAGCGGTTCGGCGTTGGTCAAGGAGCTGATAGGCTATGGCGTATCCAGCATCAACCTGGACACTACGGGCTCCAAGCAGCAGGGTGTCAGAGCCTGCACCTCGCGCATGAGGGAGGAGCTTTACCCCGTCTTAGCAGAGCGAATGAAACAGTTTCACACCGATCACCCCTTTTGATTCATGATGACGATTACATTATTTCAACGAGATATCGTATGGGCCGACCCCGCCGCTAACCAACAGGCTGCGGAGCGTCAGATGGCCGCCGCCCCAAAGAGCGACCTGTACCTCCTACCCGAGATGTGGAGTACTGGCTTTGCCACCCAACCGGAAGGGATTGCCGAAAGTGGCGAATCCTCACTCCAATGGATGAAGCGGATGGCCCAACAGCTGGATGCCGCCATCGCTGGCAGTATCGCTACAGAGATAGATGGTAGGTACTATAACCGTTTCTACTTTGTCAAACCTACGGGCGAGGTGACTCACTATGACAAGCGCCACCTTTTTACCTACGGCGGTGAACACCGGCGTTACACGGCTGGAACGGAGAAGGTGATTGTATCATGGCGTGGTGTCCGCTTCCTGTTGCAGGTGTGTTACGACTTGCGATTCCCCATCTTCGCCCGCAATGCCGCACAGGGTGAAGAGGCCTACGATGTAGCCCTCTACGTGGCCTCCTGGCCCACCTCACGCCGCGAACCGTGGGACCTGCTGTTACGAGCCCGAGCCATTGAGAACCAAGCCTACGTCTGTGGCGTGAACCGCATCGGTCAAGACCCCGCCTGCACATACAACGGCGGCACCTGCTTCATCGACGCCTACGGCCATACGCTGCAAGCCTGCCCTGACGGCAAAGAGTCATTCATCACCTGCACCTTAGAGATGGAAAAACTCAACGCCTTCAGGCAGAAATTCCCTGTTCTGGGCGATAGAGACCAATCGGTTTGATGTTTAAACCAAGCCTATTTTTAGGTACCTCAAATCCGCAACTACGCGCATGATATGATACAGAAGCGAAAAGAATCTGCATCGTTAGTAAAAAGGGTTCACAGCACAGCTAATGTCACCATAAAGACATACAAATACCCCTTACCCCACCATGCGACTTGAGGCAATACGCAGAATGACGAGCATAAGTTGTCGGTGTTATCCAAAGTCATTCAGGAACACATCAGCATAAGCGTTGTAGAGTTCGACAATCTCTCTATCGGAAGACTCGTGGTCATTTGTAAGGATGCAGCGGTAGGTGTATTCGCCTTCCCACAGGGCGAGTTCGCCGTCAATCCGCTTCTTAGATTATTCAGAAGAACTTGCTCGTAAACGAAATGTTTTACAGACAGTAACTAGCACGAAGAAAGCCATTCATTCCATTATGGTTACAACAGATGGCCTAACTCGGAATGAATATTGGGGTGACTTTCAATCTGAAATACAACTGGACGATTTGTACGAACTATAAAAAACAAATCTCCATTCCTCGTAAAAAGCCCCGCGCATTTGAGCATCAAAGAGAGGCTTGGCGGGAACTAACGGTGCAAAGATAATAACCACAAAAAAACGCACCGGCAGGGGGGCGCAAATCAAAAAATTGTTGTACCTTTGCCACATGACAAACCAAAACGACAGAGTGAGCACTTTTTTTAATTGATACAACCATGAAACGAACAAATGTACTGGCATGCGGATGGATGGCGATGGTCATCTGGCTCTGCATGGGATGTGGCTCTTCGAACACCACGCACGGAGAGGCGGAAATGAACCGATTCATCAGCCAACTGATGAAAAAGATGACTCTGGAGGAGAAGATTGGTCAGCTGAACCTGGCCAGCAACTGGACCTACGTGACAAACGCTACCCTCAGCGAAGAGGATGTGGCTATCAAACAGCTGAAGGAGGGGCAGATGGGCGCCCTCTATGGCTTTACCAACCCTAAACAGATTAGACAACTGCAAGAGGTGGCCATGCAAGGCAGACTGGGCATCCCCCTGATGTTTGGCAACGACGTGATTCACGGACTGACCACCACCTACCCCATCCCCCTGGCTATCTCGACCTCGTGGAACCTCGACTTGGTGGAAGAGAGCGCACGGATGGCGGCCCGCGAGGCCACGGCAGTGGGCATCAACTGGGTGTTCAGCCCCATGGTGGACATCTGCCGCGACGCCCGCTGGGGACGTATTGCGGAGGGTGCCGGCGAGGACCCCTATCTGGGCGGCGAGATAGCCAAGGCTTACGTCAGAGGCTATCAGGGTACCGACCTGGCGGCAGACACCACGGTGATGACCTGCGTGAAGCACTACGCCCTCTATGGCGGTGCGGAGGCTGGCCGCGACTACAACAGCGTCTTCCTCTCGCGCCAAGAGGCGCACAACGGCTTCCTCAACCCCTACAAGCAGGCAGCCCTGGCCGGTGCGGGGTCGTATATGAGCTCGTTCAACGAGTTTGAGGGGGTGCCGGCTTCGTGCAACGACTACCTGCTGACCGAAGTGCTGCGCCAGCAATGGGGCTTCAAGGGCTTCGTGGTGAGCGACGCTACGGCGGTGAACGAGATGATGGCGCATGGCATCGGCGACCAAGCGGAGGTGGCTTGCCGGGCGGTGAGTGCCGGACTGGATATGGATATGGGCTCGAACGCGTTTGTGGCTCATCTGGCTGAGGCGGTGCGCAGCGGACGGGTGAAGGAGGCGGCCATCGACCGGGCTTGCCGACTGATTCTGGAGGCGAAATACAAACTGGGTCTGTTTGAAGACCCCTACCGCTACCTGGTAGAGGGGCGCGATTCGCTGGAGCTGTTCAACGAGGCGCAGCATCGTTTTGCCCGACGGCTGGCACAAGAGTCGCAGGTACTGCTGAAGAATGAGGGGAACCTCCTGCCGCTGAAGAAGAGTGCCCGCATCGCCTTGGTGGGTCCGTTGGCTGACAATGCGGCCGAGATGCAGGGCTCGTGGGCGGCTTCGAACCGCGCTGGCGAGAGCGTGACCATTCTGCAAGGTCTGCGCGAGGCGGTGGAGGGTCGCGGCTCGGTAAGCTACGCTGAGGGGTCGTGGATCTTCCTGGATGCAGCGCATGAGGAGCGGGTGAAGTATGGCTTACTGAAGATTTTCAGACCGGATATGCCGCTGCCGCCGGTGCATACGGTGCCGCAACAGCAATTAGTGGCCCAAGCGGTGGCCGCAGCGCGCAGCGCGGATGTGGTGGTGGCCTGTGTGGGCGAAATCAACAACATGAATGGCGAGGGGGCCAGCCGCACCAACCTGGAGATTCCCGACGCGCAGCAGCAGCTGCTCAAGGCACTGAAGGCTACGGGCAAACCGCTGGTGGTGGTGCTCTGCACGGGCCGACCGCTGACGCTGAACTGGGAGGCCGAAAACGCCGATGCCATCCTGAACAGCTGGAACCTGGGCCATGAAGCGGGACACGCCATAGCCGACGTGCTGTTTGGCGACGTCAACCCCTCGGGCAAGCTGACCACCTCGTTCCCCCGAAACGTAGGCCAGCTGCCGCTCTACTACAACCACAAGAACACGGGCAGGCCGCACCCCGACGAGGCGCCTTACCAGAAGTTCGTCTCCTGCTACGAGGATGTGGTCAACGCCCCACTCTACTGCTTTGGCTACGGACTAAGCTACACCACCTTCAGCTACAGCGCGCCGCAGTTGAGCAGCAACCGCCTGAGCAAGGAGGGTAGCGTGACGGTAAGCGTAGAGGTGACCAATACGGGTGAGCTCGACGGACAGGAGACGGTACAGCTCTACATCCACGACATCTACAGCAGCTCCACCCGCCCCGTACAGGAGCTGCGCGGCTTCAGCAAGGTGATGATCAAGGCCGGCGAGACCAAGCGCGTGGAGTTTACCCTGACCCAAGAGGATTTGAAGTACTACAATCACGATTTGGACTATGTGTGCGAGCCGGGCGACTTTGAAATCATGGTGGGTAGCAACTGCCGCGATGTACAGAAAGTAACACTTACCGCTGAATAAGAGGCGATTAGGATAGCCCTCGCACACGATGCGGAGGCTATCCTATAAAAAAACGGTCAAAAAGTTTGCGTCTTAAAAAAATAGTCGTTACCTTTGCAGCCGCAAAATGATGATGGTGTCATAGCTCAGTTGGTAGAGCAAAGGACTGAAAATCCTTGTGTCCCCGGTTCGATTCCTGGTGACACCACACGTACGAAGCCGAAAGGCTATCGGAATGTAGCGCAGTTGGTAGCGCACTACGTTCGGGACGTAGGGGTCGGGCGTTCGAGTCGCCTCATTCCGACGAAAATGCCGCTAAATTGCTGATTTCAGGAATTTAGCGGTTTTTTCGTAATAACCCCTTTTGGATTCAGTACCACCTCATTGGAGAGGAGCAGAAGGCCGGTCTGTCGCTTGCATCCTTAGAGATGTATGAGGAAAGTCCGGGCAACACAGAGCATCCCACTTCCTAACAGAAAGTTGTCCGCGAGGGTAAAGTAACGCAGAAGAAAAGAACCGCCGGAGCCACAAGCTACGGTAAGGGTGAGAAGGTGAGGTAAGAGCTCACCGGCTCTGTGGCGACACAGAGGC
>CAMAMO010000123.1 GCA_945836915.1 uncultured Mediterranea sp. | reverse complement strand
GCAAACTGCTTCAGCTCTTCCATCGGCAGATTAAGGGTCTGCATCAATTCGTCGAACTGTACCTTGAGGATGTACTTGCCTACGACGGGGTGGTTGCAGGCGTCGCGAACGATGTTGATACCGCTCAGGTAAGCTACAGGTGAGAGAACGGTGTGAGGACCGTTGAGCAGCGTCACTTTGCGCTCGTGATAGGGTGCTTCGCTCTTGACAAAGAGTACGTTCAAGCCGGCCTTGTTTGCGGGGAATTCAGCGGCAAGCTGGCGCAGGTTCATGTTCTCTGCTGCCTCGATAACCCAGAGGTGGAAGATTTCAGCCTGTACAACGAGGTTGTCTGCATAGCAGATCTTCTTTTGGATGTCGGCAATCTCTTTGCGAGGGAAACCTGGTACAATGCGGTCAACCAGCGTAGCGCAAACGTAGCAATACTTGGTGAACCAGGTCTTGAACTTCTCGTAGTCGCTACCGAAGTCCTCTTTCCACAACTCAATATACTGGTAGATACACTCCTTCAGGTGGTGGCCGTTGAGGAAGATGAGCTCGCAAGGCATGATGATCAGACCTTTGTCCTTATCGCCCTTGAAGGTCTTGAAGCGACGATAGAGCAGCTGGGTCAGCTTACCGGGGTAAGAAGAAGCGGGAGCGTCAGTGAACTTGCAGTTGGGGTCGAAAGTGATACCGGCTTCTGTAGTGTTAGAGATAACGAAACGGATTTCGGGCTGGTCGGCCAGGGCCATGAAGGCTGAGTTTTGGCTGTAGGGGTTGAGGGCACGGCTGATGCAGTCGATACGGGTCAGGGTGTTGACTGCTTCACCATTCAGGCGACCCTGCAGGTTAACGTGATAGAGACAGTCTTGTCCGTTGAGCCATTCGGCCATACCGCGTTCGATGGGCTGTACAACAACGACACTACCGTTGAAGTCGGTCTTCTGATTCATATTATAGACAATCCAATCTACAAATGCGCGCAGGAAATTGCCTTCACCGAACTGGATGATTCTCTCAGGTGCTACCGATTTGGGAGCAGTCAGCTTGTTTAATGCTTTCATAATTGTTTTTTGAATAATTTAATGGTATGTTATTAATGGATTCTTTTTCCGGGTGTTAAGTATGCATTTCGAAATAGTAATCGATGTTCTCCTTCATCAACAGGTCGATGGGCATGTATTTCAGGGGTGGAACGGGCTGTTTGAATACCATGTGGTCACAGAGTGCCAGGATGCCGTAGTAACCTTGCAAACCAGGACGCTGTCCGATGAGGTATTCTACTGTTCCTCGCTTCAGACAACTCACATTCTTGGGCAACAGGTCGTAGCCTAAGATACTGCGCAGCTGACGGCCACTCCGTTCAAGATAGCGACCCACAATGTGGACGCGCGAATTGAACGCAGCACCCAGAGCCACTTTGGGGTGGCGGTTGAAGAGGTCGTCGAGCACCTGCTGGTTGTAGGTCTCATTCTCCTTGTCAAGAACTACATCGTAGATGGGCAGCTGGCTGTAGTGCTCCGACAGATAGGTGGTGAATCCCTCCAGTCGGCGCTGCATCTGTATCTCAGCGGGGCTCTTCTTACTGCCAGTCATGAAGAGAACCAATTCGTCGCCATCCTGATACTCTCGCATCAGCACTTTGGCTGCCAGATAACCGCTCTGCCACGACTCTTGACCAATGTAGCTGATGGGATGGGCCTCTTTGACGTTGTAGTCCACAAAGAGGTAGGGTGTCTGTTGGGCATCCAGATGACGTGTCAGTTCCAGCGTGCTTTCACGAAAGTTGGGTGCGATAAGCAGAGCGTCCGCCTCTTCGTGAGTCATCTGATGGCACACCTCTCGGTAGTTGGCCTCGTCTGCATGGCGGTAGGGAAGGAGTTCGACGGTCACGTTGTAGTCAAGCATCTCTCGGGCAGCGCGATCTATGCCAGCTTTCACCGATGACCAATAATCACCCTCGAATCCTTGAGGCAGAATGCAGACGATGCGGTAACTCTTCTTGGCTGCCAATCCGATAGCAAATTTATTGGGTTGGTAGTTGATTTCGTCGAGCACCTGCTGCACCTTCTGCCTACTCTTTTCAGAAACGTCGCCCCGTTGATGGAGCACACGGTCAACCGTTCCGGCCGATACACCGGCTAAGCGAGCGATATCTTTGATGGTGTATTTCTTGGTTTCCATGGCTTTCTACACTAAAATACTTTAAATTTTCGCTGCAAAGATACGAATTATTTTTTTATTCCAAGTAAAATATCTACTTTTGTGTTCGATAACGGGTTAATAAAACTAAAACGGATATGCCGTGTAGGTTGTTTATTATCAATGTTATATATAATAAGGTATAGAAAAGTAAACATTATAAACAATTTAATTGCTATCGCCAATGAAAAACTTTATGGATGAAAACTTCCTGCTGCAGACTGAAACCGCACAGAAGTTGTATCATGAACATGCGGCTAAGATGCCGATTATCGATTACCATTGTCATCTGATTCCCCAAATGGTGGCTGATGATTATCAGTTCCGTTCACTCACTGAAATCTGGTTGGGTGGTGACCACTACAAGTGGCGCGCCATGCGTACCAATGGTGTCGATGAGCGTTTCTGCACAGGTAAGGACACTTCTGACTGGGAGAAGTTTGAGAAGTGGGCTGAAACAGTGCCTTACACTTTCCGTAACCCCCTTTATCACTGGACTCATCTGGAGTTGAAGACCGCCTTTGGTATAGATAAGGTGCTCAATCCGCAGACTGCCCGCGAAATTTATGAGGAGTGTAACGAGAAGCTGAAGCAGCCTGAATACTCTGCACGCGGTATGATGCGTCGCTACCATGTTGAGACGGTATGTACGACGGATGATCCTGTGGATTCACTGGAGTATCACATCAAGACCCGCGTGAGTGGCTTCGAGATTAAGATGTTGCCCACTTGGCGTCCGGATAAAGCTATGGCCGTTGAGGTGCCTGCCGAGTTCCGTGCCTATATGGAGAAACTGGCTGAGGTGAGCGGTGTGGCTATCGCTAACTTTGATGACATGGTAGCTGCTTTGCGTAAGCGTCACGACTTCTTTGCCGCTCAAGGTTGCCGCCTTTCTGACCACGGCATCGAGGAGTTCTATGCTGAGGATTATACTGAGGCTGAAATCAAGGCTATATTTAATAAGGTATATGGTGGCACTGAATTGACTCAAGATGAGATTCTGAAGTTCAAATCGGCTATGCTCGTTATCTTTGCCGAGATGGATTGGGAGAAAGGCTGGGCACAGCAGTTCCACTATGGTGCTATCCGTAACAACAACACCAAGATGTTTAAGTTGCTGGGTCCTGATACCGGTTTTGACTCTATCGGTGAATTTACCACGGCTAAGAAGATGGCTAAGTTCCTCGACAAGATGAACACTATGGGTAAACTGACAAAGACTATCCTCTATAACCTGAACCCCTGTGCCAACGAGGTAATCGCTACAATGTTGGGTAACTTCCAGGATGGCAGCATCCCCGGTAAGATACAGTTTGGCTCTGGCTGGTGGTTCCTGGATCAGAAGGATGGTATGGAGAAGCAAATGAATGCCCTCTCAGTGCTGGGTCTGTTGAGCCGCTTTGTGGGTATGTTGACTGATAGCCGCTCTTTCCTGAGCTATCCTCGTCATGAGTACTTCCGTCGTACCCTCTGCAACTTGGTAGGTCGCGATGTGGAGAATGGTGAAATCCCGGCCAGCGAAATGGCTCGTGTTAACCAGATGATTGAGGATATCTGCTACAACAATGCCAAGAACTACTTTCAGTTCTAAGGATCTATTTTGATAAGCGTCCAACGCATTGATGATAAGTCCCCATGCAGGATGATCGCCAAAGGTCCCATCTTGCATGGGGATATTCCGTCTCTTTGCCGGCATCTACGGGATGAAGAATGAGGAGATAGCCCGCAAGACCGACGCACGCTGCTGATACTCTGCTGCATACAGGTGCTGATGATGCTGCTTTTTGGCTATGCCTTCCGCAACGAAGTAAGGAATGTTCGCACCGTAGTGGTCACTTAGGGCCGTTTTTGGGGATGGGAAGGGGTTAGTTGATGCGGCGCATCAGCTCTTCTTGGTAGGTTTCGGCTACGGGGATGAGCTCGCCGGAAATGGTAAGGCGGTTTCGCTCCAAGCTCTCAATCTTGTCGAGGGCTACGATGTAGGAGCGGTGGACGCGGAGGAAACGCTGCGGAGGGAGCTTCTCCTCGATAGCCTTCAGCGTGGTGAGGGCGGTGAGCGGACGCGGCTGACTCTTCAACGTGATGCGGACGTAGTCCTTCAATCCGCTAATGTAGAGTATGTTGTCTAAATCGACACGCACCATCTTGAACTCGCACTTCACGAAAATGTAACCGGGAGAAGGTATCAAGGAGTCATCATAGCGCACTGAAATCCCTGGCTTCTCGGAGGCGGAGGGAGGGGTGTTGACCATGGTCTGGGCGGGCTGAGCTTCGCTTTTCGTTTGTTCAAAGTAGTTCTTCGCACGGGTGGCGGCTTCCAGGAAGAGGGGGTAGCTGATGGGCTTGAGCAGGTAGTGAAGGGCCTGCACCTGATAGCTCTCGAAAGCGTACTCCTTGTAGGCGGTGGTGAAGATGATGCGTGTGGTGGGCGGCACCATACGCGAGAACTCCAGCCCTGTCAGCCCCGGCATCTGGATGTCAAGGAAAAGCAGATGCACCTCGGGTGTCAAGGCGCTGAGAGCCTCAACGGGGTCAAGATACGAACCGACCAAATGAAGGAATGGGGTTCGCTCTACAAAGTTGGTCAGCAGTTTGATGGCCAGCGGTTCATCATCTACAAGAATACAGTTCAACGTCATAGCAAAGCGGCAAGGGATTAACGGTTATTTATTATGAAGATGCAAATAGGCGACGGGACAAATTTACGAGGAAGTGAGCGTCAAGGTGAGTTCTGCCCGATAGACCTTATCGGAGAGTTCTTTCCGCTCGGTAGGATGGGCGCGATTCTCCTCCACTCTGCACAAGAGGGTGTGACGTCCTGGATAGAGCAGCTGGAGGCGCTTCATCAGGTTGCGCTGCCCCACTCCACCGCCGCCACGCTTTTCCGCCTCGGCTGACGGTTGTGGAAGTGAATTGATCACCATGAAACGCATCGAGTCGCCCTGCTGCTTCAGTTCCACATGGATAAAGCAGGGATGACGGCTGTCGGCTCCGTGCTTGAAGGCGTTTTCGAGCAGCGAGATGAAGAGCAGCGGAGCCACGGGCGTGTCGGGCTGAATCGCCTCCATCTCGACTGTCACCTGCAGCGTATCAGTATAGCGCAGCTTCATTAGGTCGATATAGTTCAACATAAAGTCGCGCTCCTTAACCAAGGAGACATGGTCGGAGGTGCTGTCGTAGAGCACGTAGCGCAGCATCTCGCTCAGGCGGCTGATGGAGATTTGCGCTTGGTCGGGGTCGAAGGCTACAAGCGAGGAGATGTTGTTGAGGGTATTGAAGAGGAAATGGGGGTTAAGCTGGCTCTTCAGGCGCTCCAGCTCGTAAGTCACCTTCTGCCGCTCTTCTTCGGCCATCTGCAGCTCCAGCTGGTTGTTGCGCTGCTGCGTTTTCAGTCCGATAGCGCTGAGTATCAACAGCATCTCCAGAATGGCGTAGCCTATCTCGCCAGCCATCTGCAGCGAGGCAGGAATGTTCATCTCCTCAACCAGCACCGAGCGGTTATAAATCAAGTCCGAACCCAGGCGAATCAGCCAAATGACACCCAAGTTGAGTAGGAAATAGACTAAAGCCCGCCGACTGAAGAGGAACTTGGGGATGAGCCAAAAGTAGTTGAGGTAGAACACCAGCATCAGGCAGAGGTTATTGGGCAGTAAGACGAACATCCTGCCCAACGCAGCCGACCAAGGTTTGCCATCGACCAACGACATCAGCAGCGGCAGCGTGATAATCATACCCCACAGCAGCAGCTGGACAAGCAGCCCTATCGGCTCAACGGATTTCCATTTCTTCATAACTGTAAG
>CAMAMO010000122.1 GCA_945836915.1 uncultured Mediterranea sp. | reverse complement strand
TTACCCGTTACCTCTGAAAAATACCATATACCTCTATCTCATCGTCTATTTCTGGCCCTTGCATCGAGGCAAAGTAATACCTCCTTCTCCCCGTAAAAAAAGGTGAAGTATCGTATCGACAAATGGGGCGTTATCCGTTACCCGTTACCTGTGAAAGGAAAGAATAACCCAAGGACAAGTCTCCCCCCTTTAAGGGGGGCAGGGAGGGTCTTTGCTTTCGCCTACCACTCTATCGGCTCCACCCCGTTGGCTATCAGATACTGATTGGTGCGGCTGAAGGGCTTGGTGCCGAAGAAGCCGTGGTAGGCGGAGAGGGGAGAGGGGTGTGGCGAGGCTATCACTAAATGCTTCGCTCTGTCGATGAAGGCCCCTTTGCGCTGGGCATAGCCGCCCCAGAGGATGAAGACCAGGTGCTCACGCTCCTCGGCCAGCAAACGGATGACGGCGTCGGTAAACTGCTCCCATCCCATATTCTGATGCGAACCCGCCTGATGTTCGCGTACGGTCAGCGTGGCGTTGAGCAGGAAGACGCCTTGCTCCGCCCATCGCACCAAGCTGCCGCTTGCAGGGGGCGCAATGCCTAAGTCGCTTTGTAGCTCCTTGAAGATGTTGACCAGCGAGGGTGGAAAACGCACCCCGTCATTGACCGAAAAGCAGAGCCCCTGGGCCTGACCCGGACCGTGGTAGGGGTCCTGACCCAGAAGCACTACTTTGACGCGGTCGAAAGGACAGAGATTGAAAGCGTTGAATATCAATCGTCCCGGCGGATAGATAGTCCGCACGGCATACTCACGCCGCACAAAGTCGGTCAGCTGCGCGAAGTAGGCTTTTTCAAACTCCGGCTGCAGCCGCTTCTGCCAACTTGCTTCAATCTCTACTTTCATACCTATCTTGTATTAGAATTAAATCAAATGAATATCATGTGCCTCGCACTGGTTGCGCATCTCCTCCGGCCAGATACTGGCTTGGATTTCGCCGATGTGCGCTTTGCGCAAGTAGTACATGCAGAGGCGCGACTGACCGATACCGCCGCCGATGGTAAGGGGCAGCGTGTCGTTCATCAGGCGCTGGTGGAAGTAGAGGTCGAGGCGCTTCTCCTCACCCTCTTCCTTGAGTTGGCGCAATAGGGCCGTCTTATCCACGCGGATACCCATTGACGAGAGCTCGATGCTACGCTCCAATATGTCATCCCACAGCAGCAGGTCGCCATTCAAGCCTGGCAGGTTGTTGAGGCCCGGTGTGGTGTAGTCATCATAGTCCGGGGCACGTCCGTCATGCTTCTTCCCGTCGCTCAGCTTGCAGCCGATACCGATGATGAAGACCGCCCGGTAGCGCTTGGTGATGGCATGTTCGCGCTCCTTCGGGGTGAGGTCGGGATAGAGTTGGCGCAACTCCTCGGCATGGATGAAGTGGAGCTCGCTGGTGCAGGGTAGGCAAGGTCTGATTTGCGGATACATTTCATAAACCATATACTCCGTGCGCACCATAGCGGCATAGATGCGGGTTACGATGCTCTTGAGGAACTCCACGTTGCGGTCCTCGGCACGAATCACGCGCTCCCAGTCCCATTGGTCCACGTAGAGTGAGTGCAGGTTGCCCAGCTCCTCGTCGGCGCGGATGGCATTCATGTCGGTGTAGATACCATAACCCGGCTCGATGTGATACTCAGCCAGCGTCAGGCGTTTCCATTTAGCCAGCGAGTGAACCACTTCGGCCTTGGCGTCGCCCAGGTCCTTGATAGGGAAGGTGACTGCACGCTCAACGCCGTTCAGGTCGTCGTTGATGCCCATCCCCTTCAACACAAACAGAGGGGCTGTGACGCGACGCAGACGCAACTCGGAAGAGAGATTAAGCTGGAAAAACTCCTTAATCTGCTTGATACCCAACTCGGTCTCGCGCATGTCGAGGAGGGGCTTGTATCCTTTGGGAAGAATTAGATAACTCATAATTGTATTTTTTTTGTAGCGTATGACGTTTCTAAGATTGATAAATATTCAAAATTGCGGGCAAAGGTAATAATAATAATTAGATTTGTTAGCAAAATCGGCAGAAATATATCAAAATGCTGTTAGATTTTTCATATCGGGTACATGGAGCCTATTCATAATCCGCTCGTGAAATGTTTTTCTGAAGATTTTTTTGGAGGAAATTAGGTGGATTCAAAAAATATCTCTACTTTTGCAAGCCAAAAAGGCCCCGTAGCTTAGTGAATAGAGCGTCAGATTCCGGTTCTGAAGGTCGTGCGTTTGAATCGCACCGGGGTCACTTCCTCAGATAGTCTTGTAGCTATTCACTTTTTGAGGATCCTGCATGATTAGGTCAGCGGACCTAACATGCAGTTTTTTTTGTCTTCATAAATATTTTTGCTAAAAAAGGTGTATCGTATCTTTTTATTCCCTATTTTTGCATTTTGAAACTCAAGATGGAGATATGAAAGAGAGAACCGACCATTATCCCCTGTTGGAGGCTATCCATTCGCCGGCCGATTTGCGCACCTTGACGGTGGAGCAGTTGCCCGAGGTGTGCGAAGAGCTCCGGCAGGACATCATACATGAGCTGGCTGTCAATCCGGGCCACTTTGCAGCAAGCATGGGGGCGGTGGATTTGACGGTAGCGCTCCACTATGTCTATAACACCCCTTACGACCGCATTGTTTGGGACGTAGGGCATCAGGCTTACGGTCATAAAATCCTGACCGGCCGAAGGGAGCAGTTCCCTACCAACCGCAAGTTCAAGGGCATCGCTCCCTTCCCCACACCCTTAGAGAGTGAGTATGACACCTTTGCCTGTGGCCATGCCAGCAACTCTATCTCGGCGGCCTTAGGTATGGCCGTGGCGGCTATGGAGAAGGGGGAGAAGGATCGCCACGTGGTGGCGGTGATTGGCGATGGCAGCATGAGTGGTGGATTGGCCTTCGAGGGACTGAACAACGTCTCGTCCACCCCCAACGACATGCTGATTATCCTGAATGACAACGATATGGCTATCGACCGCAGCGTGGGTGGCATGAAGCAATACCTCTTTAACCTCACCACCAGTAACAGCTACAACCAACTGCGTTTCCGCCTCTCTAAGCTCCTTTTTCGTATGGGGCTGCTCAACGAAGAGCGTCGCAAGGCATTAATCCGCTTTGCCAACAGCCTCAAGTCGATTGCCGCCATGCAGCAGAATATCTTCGAGGGGATGAACATCCGCTACTTCGGCCCTATCGATGGGCACGATGTGAAGAAGCTGGCCAAAACCCTGCGCGATATTAAGGAGCTGAAGGGGCCCAAGCTGCTCCACCTCCACACCTGCAAGGGCAAGGGATTTGCACCGGCAGAGGAGAATCCTGGGCCTTGGCACGCACCCGGTCGGTTCAATCCCGAGACGGGCGAACGGATCAAGGAGGATGAAACCAACCTACCACCCAAGTTCCAGGATGTCTTTGGAGAGACCCTGTTGGAACTGGCCCGTCAGAATCCCCGCATCGTGGGGGTGACGCCCGCTATGCCCAGCGGTTGCTCCATGAATATCATGATGGCCGAGATGCCTGAACGCACCTTCGACGTGGGTATCGCTGAGGGCCATGCGGCCACCTTCAGCGGCGGTATGGCCAAGGAGGGGTTGCAACCCTTCTGCAACATCTACAGCAGCTTTATGCAGCGTGCTTACGACAACGTGATTCACGACATCGCCCTGCTACGCCTGCCGGTGGTGCTCTGTCTTGACAGGGCCGGATTGGTGGGCGAGGATGGTCCTACCCATCATGGGGCTTTCGATATGGCCTGTCTGAGGCCTATCCCCAACCTCACCATCGCTTCGCCAATGGATGAGCACGAGTTGCGCCACCTGATGTACACGGCCCAACTGCCCGATAAGGGGCCCTTCGTCATCCGCTACCCCCGTGGCCGTGGGGTGCTGGTAGATTGGCGCTGCCCCATGAAGGCGCTGCCCGTAGGTAAAGGACGTCGGCTGAAAGAGGGTAGGGAGGTGGCTGTGGTGACCATCGGCCCCATCGGCAATCTGGCGGCAAAAGCCATTGCCCGCATCGAGGCGGAGCGCCAAGTCACCATCGCGCATTACGACCTACGCTTCCTCAAGCCTCTTGATGAGGAGCTGCTCCGCGAGGTGGGCGAGGGCTTCTCGCGCATCGTTACGGTAGAAGATGGTGTCTTGAAGGGCGGTATGGGTAGTGCGCTGCTCGAGTGGATGGCCGACC
The DNA here is from genome assembly GCA_945836915.1 of uncultured Mediterranea sp. Lineage (GTDB taxonomy): Bacteria > Bacteroidota > Bacteroidia > Bacteroidales > Bacteroidaceae > Bacteroides. The sequence goes on along the minus strand of CAMAMO010000122.1, from coordinate 1,794 downwards.
AGGGCTATACCCCGCGGGTGAAACGCCTCGGCTTGCCTGATCAGTTCGTGGAGCACGGTTCGGTCAAGCAGCTGCAAGCTATCTGCGCAATCGATGAGGCCTCAATTCAAGCGGCCATTGAAGCGATGCTTTAACGTGCGTACATTATGTATAGTGTGTACATTATTGGATATAGAACAATAGATAGAGTGATATGAAAATAGTCATTGCCGGAGCCGGTGCGGTGGGTACCCACTTAGCCAAGCTGCTCTCCCGTGAGAAGCAGGAGATAATCTTGATGGACGACAATGAGGAGCGTCTGGCCGCCTTGAGCAGCAATTTCGACCTCCTTACCGTCGTAGCCTCACCCACCTCCATCAAAGGCTTACGCGAGGTTGAGGCCCATAAGGCCGACCTCTTTATTGCGGTCACACCCGATGAGAGCCGTAACATGACCGCCTGTATGCTGGCCCATAACCTGGGTGCGCAGAAAACGGTGGCTCGCATCGATAACTACGAATATCTCTTACCTAAAAACAAAGAGTTCTTCCAGCAGGTGGGTGTGGATTCGCTCATCTACCCCGAGATGCTGGCCGCTAGGGAGATTGTCTCCTCCATCCGTATGAGCTGGGTGCGCCAGTGGTGGGAGTTTTGTGGGGGCGCCCTGATTCTGATTGGTGCCAAGATGCGCGAGAAGGCGGAGATTCTCGATATCCCCCTTCATCAGCTGGGAGGTCCGCAGCTACCTTACCATATTGTGGCCATCAAGCGGGGTCATGAAACCTTGATTCCCCGAGGGGATGATACCATCAAACTGAACGACATCGTCTATTTCACCACCACCCGCAAGTATGTGCCCTATATCCGTAAGATTGCGGGCAAGGAGGATTATGCCGATGTGCGCAACGTGATGATAATGGGTGGCAGCCGCATCTCGGTGCGTACTGCCCAGTATGCCCCCGACTACATGCAGCTGAAGATTGTAGAGAACGACTTGAACCGCTGCAACCGGCTGACCGAACTGCTTAACGACCGCACCATGATTATCAATGGCGACGGCCGCGATATGGATTTGCTCCTCGACGAGGGTTTGCGCAATACCGAGGCCTTTGTAGCCCTGACCGGCAACTCGGAAACCAATATCTTGGCCTGCTTGGCCGCCAAGCGGATGGGCGTGAGCAAGACGGTGGCCGAGGTGGAGAATATTGACTACATCGGCATGGCCGAGAGCCTCGATATCGGTACGGTCATCAACAAGAAGATGATTGCCGCCAGCCACATCTACCAGATGATGCTTGATGCCGACGTGAGCAACGTGAAGTGCCTCACCTTTGCCAATGCCGACGTGGCTGAGTTTACCGTGAAAGAGGATTCGCGCATCACCAAGCATGACGTCAAAGACCTGGGCCTGCCCAAAGGCACCACCATCGGCGGCTTGATCCGTCAGGGCGAAGGTGTGGTGGTAACCGGTAATACCCGCATCCAGGCGGGCGACCACGTGGTGGTTTTTTGCCTCAGTATGATGATTAAGAAGATTGAAAAGTTCTTCAGTTAGTGCATAGTAAATGTAACTATATGCAAAAATAGCCCCTCGGGGCTATTTTTTTTAACCTTTTAGTTGGTAGTTCCGTTTTTTTTGCCTAATTTCGCCACAAACAACCAGAATAACCCATGAAGAACAACATCGAAACTATGGATTCAGATCACCCTCCTCCATTAGGCCGGCCATCCTGATGGCCGGTATGTCATGACTATTCCTTTTTACAAAACGTAATCAAATACCCGTCGGATATATCAAATGGTGAATTTTTTGCT
>CAMAMO010000121.1 GCA_945836915.1 uncultured Mediterranea sp. | reverse complement strand
GTTGGACTACCAGGATTCGAACCTGGACAAACAGAACCAAAACCTGTTGTGCTACCATTACACCATAGTCCAAACTTTGGGGCTTTCGTTAAAAAGCGGTGCAAAGATAGGTGGTTAGGATGAATTTTGCAAATAAATGGCCCACTTTTTTATTAAAAGTAGGCCATTTTATCTGATTAGGGAGAATATAATCGGTTGATTACACCTTATTTGGCAATAATCAGGTAGTAATTCTTCTTACCGCGCTGTACCAGCAGGTACTTGCCGTCGAGCAGATCGGCAGTGGTGATGAGCTGGTCGAATGCTGTCAGCTTCTCTTTGTTGAGCGATACGCCGCCACCCTGAACCAGTTTGCGCATCTCGCCCTTCGAAGCGAATACAGCGGTCTGTTCAACGAAGAGATCCACCGCTTTCACCCCGTCGTTCAGTACGTCGCGGTTGATTTCAAACTGCGGAACGCCTTCGAACACTGCCAGCAGAGTCTCCTCGTCCAGTCGCTTCAGCGCTTCGCTTGTGCCGTTGCCAAACAGGATGCCCGAAGCCTCGACAGCAGCTTGGTAGTCGGCCTCTGAATGAACCAGAACGGTGACCTCTTGAGCCAGGCGCTTTTGAAGGATGCGCAGGTGGGGAGCCTCTTTATGCTGAGCCACCAGGGCATCAATCTCCTCCTTCTCAATAGAGGTGAAAATCTTGATATACTTTTCAGCGTCGTCGTCGCTAACGTTCAGCCAGAACTGGTAGAACTTATAGGGCGAGGTGCGTTTCGGATCAAGCCAGATGTTACCGCTCTCTGTCTTACCAAACTTCTTACCATCGGCTTTGGTAATCAGCGGACATGTCAACGCGTAGGTCTCCACTTCGCTGCCCAGTGTGCGGCGAATCAGCTCAGTACCAGTGGTCATGTTACCCCATTGGTCGTTACCACCCAGCTGGAGTTTGCAGTTCATATGTTGGTAGAGGTAGAGGAAGTCGTAACCTTGCAGCAACTGATAGGTAAACTCGGTGAACGACAGACCATCGCGAGCGGTACCGTTGAGGCGTTGCTGCACGCTATCTTTGGCCATCATGTAGTTCACGGTAATGTGCTTACCTACTACGCGGGCAAAATCCAGGAAGGTGAAGTTCTTCATCCAGTCATAGTTGTTCACCAGTTCAGCCTTGTTAGGGGCATCGGTTTCAAAATCCAGGAATTTGGCTACCTGCTTCTTGATGCACTCTTGGTTATGGTAGAGGGTTTGGTCGTCGAGCAGATTACGCTCCTGGCTCTTGCCAGAGGGGTCGCCAATCATACCCGTGGCACCGCCCACCAAGATGATGGGTTTATGTCCACATCGCTGCAGATGACGGAGCATCATGATACCACACAGATGGCCAATGTGGAGAGAATCGGCCGTAGGGTCCGTACCGAGATAGGCCGTAACCATCTCCTTTTCAAGCAATTCTTCGGTACCAGGCATCATCTGTGCCAGCATACCGCGCCACTTAAGTTCTTCTACAAAGTTCATATTGTCTCTATATCTTTTTTAGTTTATTCTCTATCTGAATCCGCTCAGCCTATTCTCTATCTTACTGAAACAGACCACAAAAGTACAATTCTTTCCCCGAAGACGCAACTCTTAGCTCCTAAAAACCAACAATTAGGCGTTAAAAAAGAGTTTTTTGACGTTTTCATCGAGGCTTTTTCTCACTTCTTCGCTGGTTTGATGCCGAGCCTGAGCGATGGTTTCACAGAGTTGCTCTGTGGTGGTCAGCTCTTCATCGCTCTCAATCAGCAACCGTTCTGTTGGAGTGATACGGAGCGATTCTGGGTTGAAACGTAGACCGTAGGAGAGGTAGAAACCGCGGCTGAGCAGTTGATGGGCTTGCTGGGGTTTGCCTCTGAAGCCATGAATAATCCATGGTACGGAGGGGCTTAGCTGACGCTGAATGGCCAACAGCTCATCGAGAGCCTTGACCAGATGGATGATGAGGGGCTTTTGCTGTTGTTCGGCTACTTCAGCTTGAGTGATGAAGTAGTGGCGTTGCTGGCTGATGCTGGCTCCGCGGAGTGCGTCAAGTCCGGCTTCACCGATAGCGATAATCTGAGGATGGGTGATACATTTCTTGAAAAGTGCCATTTCATCGAGGATATCGAGCTTGTCAGTATCCCATGGGTGGATGCCTACAGCGTACCAATGACCAGGTTGCGGGCTGAATTGATGGGGTGATAGGCTCACAATGGCTTCACCGGCTATGGCTGGCAGATGGTGGGTGTGGATGTCGATGGGGTACGAGGTGAACATGGCTGGTATGGAGATGAATCGGTCAAAGCGGAGGTTCTGGTTACGGTACCGGGTCATAGCCGGAACCTCCCCAAGGGTGGCAGCGAAGGAGGCGACGGATGGCCAGATAGAGTCCCTTGAAGGGGCCATGTTTCTTTAGTGCCTCTACGGCATACTGTGAACAGGTGGGGGTATAGCGGCATGAGGGACCCAACATGGGCGAGATGCAGCGCTGGTAGAAGTAGATGGGTAACAGCAGCAGGTTGACCAAAATTTTTTTCAGTAGGGACATGGCTGTTTGTACGATAAGGTCACTGTTGCTCTTGCATCGATTGCTCTTGCATCGATTGCTGATTCGCAGTTTGCTGTTGCACCGGTTGTTGCGCCATAGGTTGTGGATGCGTCAGTTTTTGCGGCACTGGTTGCTGTTGAGTCTGTTCAGCCAGGCGAAGGAGGATTTGTCTCATCTGACCCTGAATCTGCTGCGTAGGGAGTAGCTTATCGCTTAAGTAGATAAAAGCAATAACCAACTGCTGCCCCTGAGCTTGAAGTGCAGGGAGCAGCAGTTGTTTATTGAGTCGGTAGGCTTCGCGTATTTGTCGCTTGACGCGATTACGCTTCACCGCCCTTTTGAATCGTCGTTTGGATACGCTGACCAGTATGGTGGCAGGGCAAGGCTGATCTGCTACGGGCAGGAAGACCACCCGCAGGGGGAAGGAAGTGAACGATCGGGCTTTTCCGCCGAACAACTCTTCAATCAGTTTCTTCCGGCAGAGCCTCTCTGCCTTGTGCAGCGTTTCGGGCATGGATTAGGCGTTGTTCTCTGCAATGAACATGTCGAGTGCAGCGGTCATTGAGGGGGCTTTGGCGGTGGGAGCCTCCAAATCCAGACGCAGACCGGCATCGCGAACGGCTTGTGCGGTAGTAGCGCCAAAGGTACCAATCTTCATCTCACCCTGCTTAAAGTCAGGGAAGTTCTTCTGAAGCGAAGCCACACCAGCGGGGCTGAAGAAGATTAGCATGTCATAGTCGAATGCCTCATCCTTGGCAAAGTCGTTGCTCACGGTGCGATACATCACTGCTTCGTGGTGTTGCAGCTTGCATTGATCCAGTGCATTCTTGATGTCATCGTTGTGCACGTCAGACATGGGCACGAAGTATTTCTCCGCCTTATGTCGCATCATGATGGGTACCAAATCTTCAAATTTGCCCGAGGGGCCGAAGAAGATTTTACGCTTGCGGTATTGGGTGTACTTCTGGATGTAGAGAGAGATGGTCTCAGATACGCAGAAGTATTTCATTGTTTCAGGTATTGTCACACGGAGCTCCGAGCACAAATTGAAAAAATGGTCGATGGCATGCCGCGAATTGAAAACAATAGCGGTATGCTCAAGGATAGAGATTTTCTGCTGTCTGAATTCCTTAGGCGTAAGGCTCTCCACCTTAATAAAGGGGCGGAACACGATTTCAACGCCATGCTTTTCGGCGATGTCGTAGTAAGGCGACTTTTCAGAAGTCGGCTTGGGCTGCGACACTAATACTTTCTTTATTTTCAATGTCCTAAAATTTTGTTATCAAATAATCGGTTACCTGAATCATGCTGTCATACAAGAGGATGCAGGGCAGCACTTCTAGGGCGCAAAAGTACACAATTATTAGAAAAACACCATACAAATTCTCGCAAAAAAGCTTTATCCAGCGATAAATCATCAAGATTTTTGAAATAGATAGAAAAATTAACGTAAAAACGAAGAATTTTGAGGCTGATAAGTTGAGAACCAGCGAAAATAACAGGATAGGAAATAGCAGCAAACTGAAAAAATAAATCAGGGTGAAATAGCTTTCCATCCACATTTCAATCTTTTTATTGTCAAAGAATATCCATCCAATGAAGCGGTAAATCAGAACTTTTGCAAGGAGATAGCATACTAAGATGACAAAGTAAAGACCTATCCATACGAGGGTGTGATACTGCTGAGTCATCTCGGGGCAGCTCTCTCTGTTGAGACATAGCATCATCGTAGCCACAATCAAGCAACTCTGCAGAGTAAGCAGCAGTAAACTCCGCTCATCGCCTACGGTTTGCTCGGACAACATCAGTGAACGCTGACGCAAGCGAGTGAAGTTGTGGACCAACTGCATCAGATACTTGCTGTTTCGTGAGAAAGCTATGATGGTGACGAAGAAACAGATTAAGAGTATGACTAACAGATTGTTGTCATAACTTGTCAGGTAAGGCAGGGGAATGCCTTCTACCCGTTGGATGGCTGTGGTCAGCGGGGAGGATATCCACATCATAGAGCAGCAAACTTACGTACGGAAGCATCCCAGCAGGGGGTGGTGTAGAGCATCTCGATGGCCTCGTCGGGGGTGGAAGCAATGCGCCATATCGCAGCGTGTTGCTGGCGCATGAATTGTTCATCGACGGCTCTCTGCAGCATGGACAGTAAGGGGTCGAAATAACCTTTGGTGTTGAGTATGATGATAGGCTTGAGGTAGAGTCCTAACTGTTTCCAGGTGATAATCTCCAGCAACTCCTCCAGGGTGCCACAACCACCAGGCAAGGCGATGACCGCATCGCTCAGCCGGGCCATGGTCTGCTTGCGTTCATGCATATCCTCTACAACGAGTAGTTGACTCATTCCTTCGTGCTGCCACCCCTGTTCCACCATGAAACGGGGGATAACTCCGATGGAATGGCCCTTTTCTGCCATGACCGCATCGGTTACAGCGGCCATCAAGCCCATCTTACCGGCTCCGTTAATCAATCCAATGCCCCGATTGGCCATCAGCTGACCCAGTCGGCGGGCATCGGCAAAAAACACCTCGTCAATCTTCGTACTCGATGCGCTATAGACGCAGACCTGTTTTATCTCATTCATCATTTACTATAAAATCTTCAGTATTTACGCTATCTATTCTTCAGTATATACACTATCTATTCTCTCTCTTCATTCCTCACCGCTGAGGCTTTCACTTCCCTTATCCCTTACCATCGAGGCTTCACTTTCCTCCTCTGTTGTGGCGGATAACTTCTGTCGTTTCTCCAGCTGCAATAGGAAATCGTCAGCATGATCCACGGCGAGGCCTATCTGTTGGCCATCCGTCAGGGTCAGCCTGATATTGCCTCCCTTCAGCCAGGCCAGCCGTTCATCTTTCTGGGTTTGGCGGATGGCGCTGAGGGCTATGGTGCGCTGCCGGCTGAAGCGTCCGCGGTCAATCACCAATGTCTGCTTCGTGGTCAGCGTATAGGTGGTATGAATCAGTCGCTCTATCCACACCAAGGTCAGCATCAGAGCTGGTAGTGCCACTAATGGTTGTTGCCACCAGAGTGCAGCCAGTAGCAGAACAGTGGGCCCTGTCAGGGCTAAAAGATGGCCAAAATTGACCTTTAGATGGTAGATTCGGTTCATATTTCCTTCTATTTTGGGGCAAAATTAAGGTTTTTGCAAATAAGTAGCAACCGAAGCGTACAAGAAAGCGACTAATTTTGTAAATTCGCAGCGAGAATTGTTCCGATGGGATGAACTCTTCCAATTAAAACAACTAGAAAACCTATATGATATGGTTAGAAAGTACGATTTCCTCGTTATCGGCTCGGGCATTGCCGGTATGAGCTTTGCATTGAAGGTGGCAGAGAGAGGCAGCGTAGCCTTGATTTGTAAAGCCGGTCTTGAAGAGGCCAACACCTATTTTGCCCAGGGAGGCATCGCCTCGGTCACCAACCTGAAGGT
>CAMAMO010000120.1 GCA_945836915.1 uncultured Mediterranea sp. | reverse complement strand
TAAAGGTTTCAATAAGTCATAATCACAAAAAAGGCCGCTCCCTTCAAAGGGTTGTGGCCTTTTTTTACGCTATGGTTAAGCATCGAGTTCATAGGCTCTATCTAAGGTTTGGCTTTGAGCAAATTGACAGTTGTGGTATATTCTCGAACTACTTCTGTGAAAAAAGGATTATCATAACGAATGATTAAAGCGGTATAGCTTCAGAAATGCACTGTAAGAGTGCAAATTTTCTCAAAAAATGCACTCTCATAGCGCATTTTTAGTATATTTGCATCCGATATCTATAATATAATTCGGCTTACTGTATTAGGTTGTCTATAGGTATTGTCAACCGTCCGTGCATGTGCGGACATTTGTCCGTGCATATCCGGACATTTGTCCTTGCATGCACGGACAATCTGAAACATTTGTATTGCAGGTTTCTCATCACGTAAAAACCGCCCCTTAACGTTAGTATCAACAAGGGTTACAACATAGCAACAAAAAGACGCAAAAAAAAAGTCTGGTGAGCGGTGGCTCGTCAGACTTTCAATTCTCTCTTTCTGGGTTTCTCGCCCAAACTTGATTACTCAGCTACTACAGCAGCAGAGTCAGCTACTACGCTGTCAGCAGCCTGAGCGGCAGCCTCAGCAGCAGCGGCAGCAACAGCAGCCAATGAGTCAGCTACACGGATTGAATCAGCAGCTGCATCAGCAGCGTTAGCAGCCTTGTTACCACAAGAAGCGAAAGATACGGCTACAATTGCAGCAGCCATCAAAACTAATTTCTTCATTTTCTTTTACCTTAAAAAAACGTAATACAATCAATTGCTTTATTAAATCGCTGCAAAGGTAGAGACTTTTCCGATACGTTGTACTCCAAAACCCCACTTTTTTTCACTTTTTTTTCGAGGTTTTTCTGTAACTTTCGCTAACTTACTGATATTCAATATTATAATTTTATGTTGCATAACATGTAATTTTCCACCCGTATGACAAACTTCTTAAAATTCGTTGAGTGAAAGAAGAAAATGACTCCTCATCATCAATCGGCTCAGCGAAAAATCGTATTTTTGCAGCCAAATTAGCGACCAATCATGATTGATACCCAGATATTCCAAGATAAAACGGCAGTCTATTACACCTTAGGGTGCAAGCTGAACTTCTCTGAGACCTCTACCATCGGCCAAATGCTGCGCCAGGCGGGGGTACGCACGGCGCGCAAAGGCGAGCAGGCCGACCTCTGTATCATCAACACCTGCTCGGTCACCGAGGTGGCCGATAAGAAGTGCCGTCAGGCTATCCACAGGCTGGTAAAACAGCACCCAGGCGCCTTTGTGGTGGTCACGGGCTGCTATGCCCAGCTTAAACCGGAGACCGTAGCGGCCATTCCAGGCGTCGATGTAGTACTTGGCGCCGAACAGAAGGGAGAGCTCCTCAGCTATTTAGGGCAGTTAGAGAAACGCACCCAGGGGGGCGAGGCCTTCACCTCCAAGCTCAAGGATATCCGCTCGTTCGCCCCCTCCTGCTCGCGCGGCGACCGCACCCGCTTCTTCCTGAAGGTACAGGATGGGTGCGATTACTACTGCTCCTACTGCACCATTCCCCTGGCCCGAGGCCGCAGTCGTAACGGCTCCATTGCCTCCATGGTAGAGCAAGCCCGCCAGGTAGCCGCCCAAGGGGGAAAGGAGATTGTGATTACGGGCGTCAACATCGGCGACTTTGGCAAGAGTACGGGCGAAACCTTCCTCGACCTGATTCGGGCACTCGACGAGGTAGAGGGCATCTCGCGCTACCGCATCTCAAGCATCGAGCCCAACCTCCTTACAGACGAGATAATCGCTTTCGTAGCCCAGAGCAAGCGCTTTATGCCCCACTTCCACATCCCCCTGCAGAGCGGCAGCGATGCGGTACTCAAGCTGATGCGACGCCGCTATGACACGGCCCTCTTTGCCCACCGCATCGCCGAAATCCGTCGCCTCATGCCCCAGGCTTTCATCGGCGTGGATGTCATCGTGGGTACCCGTGGCGAGACGGCCATCTACTTCGAAGAGAGTTACCGCTTCCTCGCCCAGATGGAGGTGACGCAGCTCCACGTCTTCAGCTACAGCGAGCGCCCCGGCACCCAAGCGCTGAAGATAGAGCATATCGTTTCGCCGCAAGAGAAGCATGAACGCAGCCAGCGCCTCCTGCAACTCAGCGAAGAGAAACTGCAGAGCTTCTATCAGTGCCACCAGGGACAACAGCTGCCTGTTCTGCTCGAACGCTCCAAGCCCGGCGCACCCATGCACGGCTTTACCCCCAACTACATCCGCGTAGAGGTGCCGCGCAACGAAGCGCTCGATAACCAATTGGTCACCTACCGCCTGGGGGCATGGAACGATGACCGGACGGCCCTCATCGGAGAACCCCTCTAACCCTTATACATACAACACCTCTCATGGAAATGACAAATAAAGTAGCCGTAGTGATACTCAACTGGAACGGATGCCAGATGCTCCGCCAGTTTCTCCCCTCGGTAGTGGCTCACAGCGAGGCCGACGGAGGGGTCGTGTATGTGGCTGATAATGGCTCTACGGACGACTCTGTAGAGATGCTCTGCCAAGAGTTTCCTATGGTAAGACAAATCCTGATGGATGAGAACTACGGCTTCGCCGAGGGATATAACCGGGCTATCGCCGAGCTTAACGAGCCCTACGTGGTGCTACTCAACAGCGACGTGGAGGTGACTTCTCACTGGCTCCAGCCGCTCATCGCCTACATGGACGCCCATCCCGAGGTAGCCGCTTGCCAACCCAAGATACTCAGCTACAACGAACCCGATAAGTTTGAATATGCCGGTGCGGCCGGAGGTTTTATCGACTGCTACGGATACCCCTTCTGCCGCGGACGATTGATGCAGCAGGTGGAGCTGGACAAAGGGCAGTATGACGAACCCGCTGAAATCTTCTGGGCCTCAGGCGCCGCCCTCTTCATCCGTCGCAACGACTACGAGGCAGTGGGCGGACTTGACCCCCGCTTCTTTGCCCACATGGAGGAGATAGACCTCTGCTGGCGCCTCAAAGCCCGAGGCCGTGGCATCGTCTGCTTGCCAGAGAGTGTGGTCTTTCATGTCGGAGGGGCCACCCTGAAGCGTGAGAACCCCAACAAGACCTATCTCAACTTCCGCAACAACCTCATCATGCTCTACAAGAATCTGCCGGAGCGAGAATTAGGCCATGTCATGCGCGTACGTTTTCTGCTCGACCATGTAGCCGCCTTCACCTTCCTGCTGAAGGGTCAGTGGCAGAACGCCCTGGCGGTGCGTCACGCCCGGAAAGAGTACCACCGTCAGCGCCCCTACTTCCGTGCCTCCAGGATGGACAACCAAAGAAAGACCAAACAGCCCCGTCCACAGGGAAAAGTCAAATTCTCCCTGTTGATACAATACTACCTCCTCTTCCGGAAGAGATACAGTCAGCTGGGATAGTTATCGAGGCGGTCAGTTGGGATAGCTATCGAGGCGGTCGAGGGACATTAGTCAGTCTGTTTTAGCTCCTCCAACTCTTCTGAGGCCTCTTCCCACTCGGTCATGATTTGATCCAGTTGGGATTTCAACTTACCATGCTTTTCGTAGAGGGTGGTGTCTGAGGCCCCTTCTGGGGTGGCCATCTTCGCCTCTAAGATGGCGATAGCCTGCTCCGTCTCCTCAATGGCCTGTTCACACTCCGCTACACGCTTCTCGGCCCTCTTCACCTTTTTATTCCACTCCTTCTGCTCCTCGTAGCTCAATTTGCCACTGTTAGCTGATCCGCCCGCCCCATTGGCAGACGCTGCACCTTTCGGCGCACTGGCGCTACCCTTGGCTGCGGCAGCCGCTGTGGGCGATGCAGACCATCCTCCACCCGCATTCAGCTGGTTGAGCGACTCAATCTGCCTCTTCTTGAGGAAGTCATAGATGCCTCCTAAGTGCTCCTTTACGGCACCGCCACCAAATTCATAGACCTTCGTCACCAAACCATCCAGGAAATCACGGTCGTGGCTCACAACGATTACCGTGCCATCAAAATCGCGAATCGCCTCCTTCAGGATGTCCTTCGAACGCTTATCCAGATGGTTGGTCGGCTCGTCGAGGATAAGGAAGTTCACCGGTTCAAGCAGCAGTTTGATCATCGCCAAGCGGGTCCGTTCACCGCCACTCAGCACCTTGACCGGCTTCTCCGAGGCCTCACCGCCAAACATGAAGGCTCCCAGGATATCGCGAATCTTCAGTCGGATATCCCCAACCGCCACGCGGTCGATGGTGTCGAACACCGTCAGGTTCTCATCCAGCAGCTGCGCCTGGTTCTGCGCAAAGTAGCCCAACTGCACGTTATGGCCTAAGGTCAGTTTGCCGGTATAGTCGCTAATCTCCCCCATGATACACTTCACCAAGGTCGATTTACCTTCACCATTCTTACCCACAAAAGCCACCTTCTCCCCACGGTGAATGGTTAGGTTGACATGGTCGAACACCACATGTTCACCATACGCCTTCCTCACCTCCTCGGCAATGACGGGATAGTTGCCGCTCCTCGAGGAGCAGACAAACTTCAGTCGGAGGGCCGAATGGTCCTCCTCGTCCACCTCAATGCGCTCAATACGCTCCAGCTGCTTGATGCGGCTCTGTACCTGCACCGCCTTGGTGGCCTTGTAGCGGAATCGCTCGATAAAGGCCTCGGTATCCTCAATCTGCTTCTGTTGATTCTCAAAGGCACGCAGCTGTTGCTCGCGGCGCTCCTTGCGCAGCACCACAAACTCATCATACTTCACCTTATAGTCGTAGATGCGCCCGCATGAGATTTCCATCGTGCGGGTCGTCACGTTATTCAGAAAGGCGCGGTCGTGGCTCACTAACACCACCGCATTGGCCTTGGTAGCGAGAAACTGCTCCAGCCACTGGATGCTCTCAATGTCGAGGTGGTTGGTAGGCTCGTCGAGCAACAGCACGTCCGGTTTGCGCAGCAGCAGTTTAGCTAACTCGATACGCATCCGCCATCCGCCAGAAAACTCGCTCGTAGGGCGGTCGAAGTCGTTGCGGCTGAAGCCCAATCCCTGCAGCGTACGCTCCAGCTCCGCCCTATAGTTGGTGCCTCCCATCATCAAGAAGCGCTCATTCTCATGGGTAAAGCGGTCAATCAGCTTCTGGTACTCCTCACTCTCATAATCGGTGCGCTCGGCCAGCTCCTGGTTCATCCGTTCCAGCTCTTGTTGCATCTCGAAGATATGCTCAAAAGCCAGCTCAGCCTCTTGCATCACCGTGCGGCTGTCGGCCAGTTTCATCACCTGCGGCAGGTAGCCAATGGTACACTCACGGGGGATGGCCACCACCCCCTCTGTAGGCTGCTGCAGACCGGCTAAAATCTTGAGCATGGTTGACTTACCAGCACCATTCTTACCCACCAGGGCAATACGGTCGCGCTTGTTAATAACATACGACACCCCTTCGAAGAGAGGTTTCGCATTAAATTCCACTTTCAGTCCTTCAACAGAAATCATCTTGAGTCAGCTGGGGCAATAAGATTAGAAATAGAAACCGAAGCCCACCTTCAGGCCGTAGTCTGAACAATCCTTGTTGTGGGTCCAGTAGGCCGCCGGTTCGATGGTTACGGTACGCGAGAGGAAGAAGGCGTAACCCGCCTCGAAGCCGAATGAGAAGAGGGTACGGTGCCCCAAATCATGGCCATACTCCATACGGTCCACGCCCACGTTACCGCCCATATAGATGCCCACCTTATCGAAATAGTAGCGCAGGCCTACGCCAGCCTGATAGAGATCCATATCGGTAGAGGCCGCATTCCAAGCCGCCCCCAGGTTGATTAAAAGCGCCAGGTTATCGGCCACAAAGGCACCGCCCTGAGCCTGCAACCCAAACGAGGTTCTGTCAGCCGCACTATTATGATTCAGCGCCAAACCAGACACCGAAGGATTCACAATCCACTTACCCTTTTCAAACTGCGCCGAAGCCGATAAACAAACCACCATCAGCGCCAAAAGCATCAAACATTTTTTCATATCATTCCAATTATTAATAATTCTACTTCTCATAAACTAAAAGTTTATCCTGATTAACCGATTCTTGAGCAAATGG
>CAMAMO010000119.1 GCA_945836915.1 uncultured Mediterranea sp. | reverse complement strand
ACCAATTCAGCCGTTGAAATCACACCATCAGCTACCTTAACGGCAGGAATCTCAATCGTCTTGCTACCTACAGTAGCCTTGAAGCGCAGATAGAGTTCTGATTTAGCCATCTCGGGTACATAGTCAAAGACGGTCTTCATCGTGTAGCTACCACCCATCTTGTAAGAGATGGCCTGGTCGTTACCCTCTACTTTCTCACCCTGGAACACAGCGGGCTGACCAGCAGCTTCGCCACCTTCCCATACCAATACGGGGGTTACCTCAACTACGGCGTTCTTCTTGAAGTACTTCTCGGGGAACTTACCGTTGATAGTAGCAGGTACTTTACCACCAATTGCCTCAAGAACTTGAGGAGACACGGTGAAATAGTCGGCAGACAATTCACCCATCTTGCTGCTGCATGAAGAGAGCAGAGCAACTACACATGCCAATACGAATGGCAAATAGAGTTTTTTAGTCATCTTGTTTTTAATTTTTATAAATTGTAATGGAGTTGTTTATTTCTTTTATTATATGATTAATTAAACATCTATAGTTCGACATGCAAAGTTAACAAAAAAGAGATTCTTTTGTTCCGTACCTCTGTATATTTATTATAATTTAATGAAAAGTAGCCTATTGTTTTGTTTTTCTATGATTTTCGCGGTATTTGATGTTGCGTGGATGGTGCTCTATGATCTCGCTACGCAGCATTTCGCGGTCAATATGGGTGTAAATTTCTGTTGTAGCTATGCTTTCATGGCCCATCATGCACTGGATGGCGCGCAGGTTAGCGCCGCCCTCGAGCAGGTGGGTGGCAAACGAGTGGCGGAAGGTGTGCGGACTGATGTTTTTGGTGATGCCTACCTCCTGGGCCAGCTCTTTGATGAGGTGAAACACCATAATGCGCGAGATGCCGTTACCCCAACGGGCCAGGAAGAGGGTGTCTTCAGAACCGGGCTTGATGCGCTTGAGTTTGCGGTCTTGCAGCCAGTAGGTAATCTCCTTGATGGCGCGCGCTGAGATGGGTACCAGCCGCTGCTTGCTCCCTTTGCCTTCGACCTTGATGAAGCCCTGCTTGAAGTGGAGTTCGCTCAGCTTGAGGTTGCACAGCTCGCTGACGCGCAGGCCGCAGCTGTAGAGGGTTTCGAGCATGGCGCGGTTGCGCTGTCCTTCGGGTTTGGAGAGGTCGATGGCGTTGATTAACCGGTCAATCTCCTCCAAGGTGAGCACTTCGGGCAGTTTCAAGCCTATTTTAGGTCCCTCGATCAGCTCCGAGGGGTCGTCTTCGCGAAAGTCGCTCAGCACCATGAAGTGGAAGAAGCTCTTGATGCCACTCAGTATGCGGGCTTGGCTGCGGGCTACGATGCCAATGTCATGTAGGCCGGCAAAGAAGGTCTGCAGCTGTTCCATGCTGACCTGTAGTACATCGGTGGGGATGATGTCCAGGTAGTGGAGCAGCTTATCCAGGTCGAGCTTATAGGCTTCGATGGTGTTGGTTGAGAGCGATTTCTCCAACTTGAGGTACTGCATGTATTTCCTCACAATCAGGGCTTGCCGCTCTTTATCATACCCTTTTGCCTCTCTATTTTGACTATTTACTTCTGTTTTCATCTAATTTTTATTAACTTTGCAGCGATTTCTCATGCAAAGATAAGATTTCGTTATGAAGATTCAAATTATCAATGGGCCAAATATTAATTTGCTTGGCCGACGTGAACCGGGTATCTATGGAAGTACCTCGTTCGAGAGCTATCTGGAGGAGCTGCGTCAGCGTTTCCCTCAGGTGGAGATTGATTATTACCAATCGAATGTTGAGGGGTTTATGATTGACAAAATCCACGAAGTGGGCTTCAGCTACGATGGCATCATTCTCAATGCGGGGGCTTATACCCACACGTCGATTGCGCTGCAAGATGCTATCCGGGCTATCAAGACACCGGTGGTGGAGGTACATATAAGTAATGTACACACGCGCGAAGAGTTTCGTCATCGCTCCATGATTTCATGCGCATGCCGCGGCGTGATTCTCGGCTTCGGACTCGACTCGTACCGATTGGCGCTGGAGTCATTTTTAGGGTAATGTTTTTATAGGATAAGGATTGTTTTTATAGGAAAAAGGAAAAGTATTATGCAACTGAAACAAACGAAAATTGTCGCTACGATTTCTGACAAGCGCTGTGATGTGGAGTTTATCCGCAGCCTGTTCAATGCGGGCATGAACGTAGTGCGTATGAACACGGCTCACCTCTCGCGCGAGGGGTTCGACCAGCTCATCGCCAATGTACGCCAAGTCTCTAACCGCATCGCCATCTTGGTGGATACCAAAGGGCCTGAGGTGCGAACCACTGCCCTTGAGGGGGATGCTATCTCTTATCAGATTGGTGAGCGGGTGAAGATGGTAGGCCAACCTGACCAGCCGACCACGCACGACTGCATTGCCGTGAGTTACCCCCACTTCGTGGCGGATATTGCGGTGGGCAGCCATGTCTTGATTGATGATGGCGACCTGGAGCTTCTGGTGGTGGATAAGTGCGACGATGCCCTGATCTGTGAGGTGCAGAACGAGGCCTCGTTAGGTAGCCGCAAGAGTGTCAACGTACCGGGTGTACGCATCAACCTCCCCTCGCTGACGGAGAAGGACCGCGTGAACATTCAGTACGCCATAGAGCAGGATATTGACTTCATTGCCCACTCGTTTGTTCGCAATAAACAGGATATTCTCGACATCAAGGAGATTCTCGATGCTGCTGGCAGCGACATCAAGATTATCGCCAAGATTGAGAACCAAGAGGGTGTGGATAATATCGACGAGATTCTGGAGGTGGCCGATGGCGTGATGGTGGCACGTGGCGACCTGGGTATCGAGGTGGCTCAGGAGCGTATTCCGGGCATTCAGCGTGTCTTGATTCGCAAATGTATCTTGGCCCGCAAGCCGGTGATTGTGGCTACACAGATGCTTCACACCATGATCAATAACCCCCGACCCACCCGCGCCGAGGTGACCGATATCGCCAACGCCATCTATTACCGCACCGACGCCCTGATGCTGAGCGGTGAAACGGCCTACGGTAAGTATCCGCTCGAGGCGGTACAAACCATGACCAAGGTGGCCAATCAGGCTGAAAAGGATAAACTGAAGGATAATGATATCCGCATTCCGCTGGACGAGAACAGCAACGACGTCACTGCGTTCCTAGCCAAGCAGGCGGTCAAGGCTACCACGAAACTGAAGATTCGTGCCATCATCACCGACAGCTACAGCGGTCGCACGGCGCGCAATCTGGCGGCCTTCCGTGGCAAATATCCGGTGCTGGCTATCTGCTACAAGGAGAAGACGATGCGCCACCTGGCTCTGTCGTATGGTGTAGAGGCTATCTATATGCCCGAGTTGGCCAACGGACAGGAGTACTATTTCGCTGCGCTCCGTCGCCTCTTGAGCGAAGGCCGACTGCAACCTACGGATATGGTGGGCTACCTGAGCAGCGGTAAGGCGGGTACTCAGACCTCTTTCCTCGAGATTAACGTGGTAGAAGATGTGCTGAAGAATGCAGCCGACTGTGTGTTGCCTAACAGCAACCGCTACCTCTAATCTTAATAGCTCTTGATGATGACTATCGACGACTACATCCTCAGCCATATAGACGGTGAAGGGGCCTATCTGGAGGCTCTCTACCGCGATACGCACCTTAAGTTGCTCTATCCACGCATGGCTTCTGGGCATCTGCAGGGGCGTATGCTGAAGATGTTTGTCGAGATGATTCGTCCGCGTCAGGTGCTTGAGATTGGCACCTACAGCGGCTATTCGGCCCTCTGCATGGCCGAAGGGTTGGCTGAAGGGGCCATGTTGCATACCATTGAAATCAACGATGAGCAGGAGGATTTCACCCGTCCCTGGCTCGAAGGGTCGCCCTATGCCGATAAAATCAAGTTCTATATCGGTGATGCGCTGGAGCTGGTGCCTCAGATGAATCTGACCTTCGATTTGGCCTTCATCGATGGCGATAAACGGCGCTATGTGGATTATTACCAGATGCTCCTCCCTCGATTAGCTGATGGTGGCTATCTGATCGCTGACAATACGCTGTGGGATGGTCATGTGGTAGAAGAGAATCCGAAGGATGCACAGACACTTGGCATTCAATCGTTTAATGATTTAGTAGCCCACGATGAGCGTGTGGAGAAGGTGATACTTCCTCTGCGCGATGGGCTGACTATTATCCGAAAGAGGCCTTTATCCTCCTATCATCCGTTTGACGGGGTACCATACGCTGACGAAGCTGACCAGCAGAACGGTGGCCAGAATAAGCAGTAGGTCTGTAAGATGTACGCTGACGGGGTAGGCATCGACCAGGAACGAACCGCCATCGCCTAACTTCACCAAGCCGAATTGTTGCTGCAGGTAGCAGAGCAGAACGCCCAAAACCAATCCAATCAGGGCTCCAAGCAGAGAGATAAGACGTCCCTCAGCCAGAAAGATGCGTGAAATCAGCGACCTATTGGCTCCCAGATGGGTCAGCGTTTCGATGTCTTCGCGCTTGTCGAGGATAAGCATCGAGAGCGAACCGATGATGTTGAAGCAGGCCACCGCCAAGATGAAGGTGAGGAAGAGGTAGGAGATCAACTTCTCAATCTCCATGATGCGGAAGGTCTCCTCTTGCTGTTCATAGCGGTTGAGTACCTTGAACCTGTCGCCCAGCAGTTGCTGCATCTCTTTCTCTACCTTATTTATATTGGCACCCTCCTTCAGCTTGATTTCAATGGCTGTGACCTCGTCATCGTAATTGAACAGACGTCGGGCAAAGTCGATGGAGGTGATGAGGTAGTGGGCGTCATACTTCTCCTGATTGCTGATGAAGACCACGCCTGGCGAGAAGAGGTAGTGGCGATTGAAGGCAGTGGAGGGGTTGGCGATGTTCACCTTGACGCCACGCTTCGGAGCGAAGAGCTGTAGCGGGTCAACAAACTGCATGCCGCAACCCAATTCGCCAAGCAAATCCACCCCCAGAATGCCATAATACCACTGCTCATCTTGGAGCAGGTAGCTGCCGCTGCCATAAATCAGGCTATCAATCTGGGTGAGTTGTTCAAAGTTCTCCTCAACCCCCTTGACGGTTACCATGGTTTGGCGCTCTTTGTACTTTACCACGGCATGCTCTTCGATGGTTGCGCTCCACACGTCGATGGAGGGGAGCGCCTTGACCCGCTGGATGCGGCTCTCGCGGGGGTCGAAGAACTTTCCCTCAACGGGAACAATCTTCAGTTCAGCGTCAAAAGCGGTAAAGAATCCAGCCACCATCTCCTGGAACCCATTGAACACACTCAACGTACACACCAGGGCCAGCGTAGCCAAGGCTACACCACACGCTGATATGGCAGAGATGATGTTGACAGAACCGTGCTTCTTCTTGGCAAAGAGGTAGCGACGGGCCATGAAATAGGGGAAGGAGAGGCTCATCTGCTACTTCTTGAGCAACTCATCGATATGCTCAGCATAGTCCAGCGAGTCATCCACAAAGAATTTCAGTTCGGGGATGATGCGCAGCTGGTGGCGTACGCGGGTACCTAATTCGTAGCGGATAGAGCGCATGTTGGCGTTGATGTTGTTGCACATCTCTTCCGCCTTTTCTGAGGGGAAGATGCTGAGGTAAGCGCGGGCTATGCTCATATCGGGGCTGATACGAACTGCACTGACTGATACCAATACACCGTGCATCGCCTTGGTTTGGAGCAAAAAGATGTCGCTCAGCTCCTTCTGGAGCAAGCGGGCAATTTTATTCTGACGCGTTGTTTCCATAATCTTTCTATTATATCGTACGTTATTTTTATATTCTGTACAAAGTTACAAAATTCTTCTTATTATCATTGCAATTTAACCAAATTTCAGTGCGGTTTGTCCACATAAAACGCCCATTTGTCGATGTTTGTTTGCGTAATTCAATGATTCTGCTTACATTTGCAACTGAAACAAGGAAATCTCCTTTATATAGATTCGAAGAGACTCTCTCTAAATAGCGTTTTTTCATGTATTATTGACTGGCCGTTCTTGTCCGTGAGGGCAGGAACGGTTTATTTCTACAGGCCCTCTGTTGTGCACGTGTTGTGGCAACGTAGGCATATAAA
>CAMAMO010000118.1 GCA_945836915.1 uncultured Mediterranea sp. | reverse complement strand
CTTTAACAATTCCCTGTTCGGGCTTCGTACGTCCGTAGGTGCCCGTTACGCTCTTCAAAGCTTCGTCAGCAGGAACGCCCTTCTTGATGGCATCCATGAACTTGCCCATGTGAACGAACTCGTAACCGCAAACCTGGTCGTCCTTGTCAAGGAACATCTTGGTGATGTAACCTTCAGTGAGCTGCAGGTAGCGAGTACCCTTCACCTTGGTACCGTAGAGGGTACCCATCTGGCTGATCAAGCCCTTGCCCAGGTCTTCCAGGCCGGCACCGATAATCAGACCGCCTTCTGAGAAAGCTGACTGCGTACGGCCGTAAACAATCTGCAGGAAGAGTTCGCGCATAGCGGTGTTGATAGCGTCGCAAACCAGGTCAGTATTCAAAGCCTCGAGGATCGTCTTTCCGGGGAGGATTTCAGATGCCATAGCGGCTGAGTGAGTCATACCTGAACAACCGATTGTTTCAACGAGGCACTCTTCAATGACACCCTCCTTAACGTTCAAGGTCAGCTTGCAGGCACCCTGCTGAGGAGCGCACCAACCGATACCGTGGGTCAAGCCCGAGATGTCTTTGATTTCTTTGGCCTTAATCCATTTGCCCTCTTCAGGGATGGGAGCCGGACCGTGGTTAGGTCCTTTGGCAACACAACACATGTGTTCCACTTCGTGTGAATAAGTCATAATTCGTTTCTTTTTATAATTATGTATATTAAAGAAAATCGTTTTCAGCTGACAAAATTAGTGTTTTTCTGCGTGATTACCAACCCAAGGATTACACTTTTTATTTAAAAAAAAGTAATATCCTGAGAAAAGCGACGAAATGCTATGCAGAGTTTACAAATATTGTGTACCTTCGCACGCACTAATCGTACTAAAACCATGCTTAGCAAATATAAACTCAACCAACTCTACTTTAAGGATACGCAGTTTGCCAACCTGATGACGAGGCGTATCTTTAATGTCTTGCTCATAGCCAATCCTTACGATGCCTTTATGCTGGAGGATGACGGACGTATCGACGAGAAGATTTTTAATGAATACACCTCGCTCTCGCTGCGCTACCCGCCACGCTTCACCCAGGCTACCACCTGCGACGAGGCGCACGCCAAGCTGCAGGCCATGAGCTTCGACCTGATTATCTGCATGCCGGGTACGGGCGACAACGAGAGCTTCGACGTGGCGCGCACCATCAAGGCCGACTATCCCCACATCCCGATGGTCATCCTCACTCCCTTCAGCCACGGCATCACGCAGCGCATCGCCAACGAAGACCTCTCCCCCTTCGAGTATGTCTTCTGCTGGCTGGGCAATACCGACCTGCTGCTCTCCATCATCAAGCTGATTGAGGATAAGATGAACCTGGAGCACGACGTCAACGAGGTGGGCGTACAGCTCATCCTGCTGGTAGAGGATAGCATCCGCTTCTACTCCTCCGTCCTGCCCAACCTCTACAAGTTCGTCTTGAAGCAGAGCCAGGAGTTCAGTACCGAGGCGCTCAACGCCCACCAACGCACCCTACGTATGCGCGGACGCCCCAAGATTGTACTGGCCCGTAACTACAACGAGGCCATCGCCATTTATGAGAAATATAAGAATAATGTACTGGGCGTGATTACCGACGTGCGCTTTCCGCGCCAGGAGCGGGGCGAGAAGGATGGTCAGGCTGGTATCCGGCTGTGCGAGTACATCCGCAATAACGACCCCTTTGTACCGCTCATCATGCAGTCGAGCGAGACCCAGAACCAGGCCTTTGCGGGCCGTTTTGACGCCGCCTTCATCGACAAGAACTCGAAGAAGATGGATGTGGATTTGCGCCGCACCGTGTCAGAAAACTTCGGTTTTGGCGACTTCATCTTCCGCAACCCCAACACGATGGAGGAGATTGCCCGCGTGAAGAACCTCAAGGAGCTGCAAAACATCCTCTTCGCCGTGCCGGCGGAGTCGTTCCTCTACCACATCAGCCGCAACCACGTCAGCCGCTGGCTCTACTCACGCGCCATGTTCCCCGTGGCCGAGTTCCTGAAACCCATCACCTGGAACAGCTTGCAGGATGTCGATGCCCACCGCAAGATTATCTACGAGGCGATTGTGAAATACCGCAAGATGAAGAACCAGGGCGTGGTGGCCATCTTCAAGCGCGACCGCTACGACCGCTTCTCCAACTTTGCCCGCATTGGCGAGGGTTCATTGGGCGGCAAGGGACGCGGCCTGGCCTTTATTGACAACATGGTAAAGCGCCACCCTGAGTTTGAGGAGTTTGACAACGCCACCGTGGGCATTCCCAAAACCATCGTGCTCTGTACGGATATCTTCGACGAGTTCATGGAGACTAACAACCTCTATCAAGTGGCTCTCTCTGACATCGACGATGACCAAATCCTGCGCTACTTCCTCAAAGCCAAGCTGCCCGACCGCCTGGTGGAGGACTTCTTCACCTTCTTCGACGCCGTGAAGTCGCCCATCGCCATCCGCTCCTCTTCGCTGCTCGAGGACTCTCATTACCAACCCTTTGCAGGTATCTACAACACCTATATGATTCCCTATCTGGACGACAAGTACGAGATGCTGCGTATGCTCTCTGATGCCATCAAAGGGGTCTATGCCTCGGTCTATTTCCGCGACTCGAAAGCCTACATGCAGGCCACGCGCAACGTGATTGACCAGGAGAAGATGGCGGTGATACTGCAAGAGGTAGTGGGTAACCAGTATGGCAACCGCTACTACCCCTCGATGTCGGGCGTGGCCCGCTCACTCAACTTCTACCCCATCGGCGACGAACGGGCTGAGGAGGGAACGGTCAACTTGGCGCTCGGACTGGGTAAGTACATCGTGGATGGCGGCATGACCCTCCGCTTCTCTCCCTATCACCCCAACCAAATCCTGCAGCTCAGCGAGATGGAAATCGCCCTACGCGAAACGCAGACCCGCTTCTACGCCCTCGATTTAGGCAATGGCGGACAAAACTTCTCCATCGACGACGGCTTCAACCTGCTGAAACTCCCCGTAAAGGAGGCCGAGAAGGATGGCGCCCTGAACTACATCGCCTCCACCTACGACCCCTACGACCAGGTGATACGCGACGGCCTCTACCCTGGCGGACGCAAGGTCATCACCTTTGCCAATATCTTGCAACACGACGTCTTCCCCCTGCCGCGCCTCCTGCAGATGGCGCTGAAATATGGACAGGAGGAGATGCGTCGCCCCGTGGAGATAGAGTTCGCAGCCAACCTGAGCCATGAGAAGGACAAGACAGGCAACTTCTACCTGCTGCAGATACGTCCCATCGTGGATGCCAAGGAGGTGCTGGACGAGGATCTGGCCGCCCTCTCTGACGACGCCCTGCTGCTACGCAGCAACAACTCGTTGGGCCATGGCGTGATGAACGACATCTGCGACGTAGTCTATGTCAAGACCGCCAACTGGAGCGCCTCGCGCAACCCGCAGATAGCTGGAGAGATAGAGAAGTTGAACCAGCAGTTCCTCGACGAGGGCCGCAACTACATCCTGGTGGGTCCCGGCCGTTGGGGCAGCAGCGACCCCTGGCTCGGTATTCCCGTAAAGTGGCCCCACATCAGCGCAGCCCGTGTCATCGTAGAGGCCGGACTGACCAACTACCGTGTAGATCCCAGCCAAGGCACACACTTCTTCCAAAACCTTACCTCGTTCGGTGTAGGTTACTTCACCATCAACGCCTACTTAGGCGACGGCATCTACAACGAGGCGTTCCTCAACGCCCAGCCTGCTCTGCATGAAACTGACTACCTGCGCCACGTGCGTTTCCAGCAGCCGGCAGTAGTGAAGATGGATGGTAAAAAGAAGCGCGGTGTGGTGATACTACCCGCCCTGTAAACAGTCCCCTCCGCCCTCCCTTCGGTCGATAGAAATCGAAAAAAGCGTGCCCTGTTCCGCCAGAATGGGGCACGCTTTTGTTCACAAATTGCCTATTGTTGTTCAATTCTGCGCCTAAACTTGTAAATAGCAGAACAAACTAATCACAAAATGAATAAAAATCACTACCTTTGTACCGAAATATGAACATTCCTAGACTAAAGATTGTTCTTAGAAAGACTATTCGTGAAAAGGAAAAAGAATAAGAAAGATAACAAAACAGAAAGATGAAGAAAAGCAAGTTCTACAGCAAATTAGCCATGCTTTGCCTCAGCGCAATTTTAGCCTTCGGGGCCTGTTCGTCAGAGAGTGGCGACCCGACCGATATCAGTCAGACAGGCTCCCTTCGTTTAGGCCTGACCAATCAAGCCTTCTTCCCCAAAGCGACCACTCGCGCAGTGAATGAGGATCTTTACCGTCAGACGGACAACTACACCGTTCAGATTATCGATGAGAAGGGTGAAAAGGTCAGCGACGCACTATACAGCAGCATCAAGAACACCACGTTCAAGCTCAAC
Organism: uncultured Mediterranea sp.; assembly: GCA_945836915.1. GTDB lineage: Bacteria > Bacteroidota > Bacteroidia > Bacteroidales > Bacteroidaceae > Bacteroides. The sequence goes on along the minus strand of CAMAMO010000118.1, from coordinate 1,775 downwards.
AACGGCAACTACACCGTCAAGGCCTTCTACGGTGAAGAGAGCAACGCGTCGCAGAACACCTTCCTTGTGACCGGTCAGGTGAACATCAGCGTAGCCGCCAACGATCAGGCGGTCAACATTGAGTGCTACCCCACCTGCGGCAAACTCCGCGCCAACTTCGATGCTTCAATGGCCAACTATTTCACCGCCTACAGCATCACCTACGAAACGGAGACACTAAGCGCTGCCGGTGCGACGGTCAACTGGACCCAGACCAACACCGATCCGTGGTACGTCAAACTGAAAGCCGAAGGCGAGGAGGTCAAGGCCACCATTCACTTGACCCGCAAAGATGATGGTACCAGCAGCCAAGTGGTCAAATCATACAGCGGCATGAAGCCCAACCAATCGTGGACCATGAACATCGCCCCGCACGATGACAACGGTTCGCTAGGTATCACCATCACCATCGACGAGAGCACCGAGGATATTATCCACGACATCGAGGTTCCCTCTGATTGGATCTAACCCTACCCATTTTTCTCTACCCACAAAACATGAAGAAGTTTATGAAAATGAAAAAATATCAGTTATCCCTCGCCGCTCTGCTTGGTATCACCCTGATGACTGGCTGTGAGATGAAAGAGGAAATCTGGAGCAAAGATAAAGATACCCGCGCCCAAGGCGTTGCCGAGTTGAGCGTGGCGGTCAAGCTACCCTACTCCATGACCCGTGCTGAAAACGAGGTCTCTACAGCCGACTTTCCCGTCACCATTCAGGGCACCGGCGAAGTGGCCGACATAGTAAAGACCTTTGCCAAGGCGAGCGAACTCCCCCAAGAGATTGCCCTGCCTGTAGGCACCTATACTGTGACCGCCCATACCCCTGGCGAGTTGCAGAAACAGATGTCATCGCCTTACTACGGTGGTGAAAAAGAGATGGTAATCACCCAAGGCATCACAACCGAGACCAAGGTAACCTGCAAGATGAAGAACAGCCGCATCCAGGTGAACTACGGCGACGACTTCAAGCAGAACTTCTCGGAGTGGACCATGACCGTAGAGGATGGTTCAGAAAACGCACTGGCCTATTCCAATGAGAATCTTGACCCAGCCGCTGTCTTCTGGAGCTTCGGTACTGAGACAGTGACCACCATCCGAGTCAATATCCGCGCCAAGACCACGGCCGGCAATACGGTGAGCGAATCGCGCGCCTTCAAGAAATCAGACGCTTCTGAGCAGTATGGCGAAGAGAATGACTTCTTTGAGGGCGGTGATGCCATCCAGATTCAGATGGGTGCCGTAGCCTCGTCCACCGGCCATGTAACGGGCATCACCATCAACACCTACGTCACTTTCGAGGATAAGAACGAAGAGGTGCTAATTCCCGTCAGCATCCCCGTCACTATCAAGGAGCCCGCAGACCACAGCTATCTGGCCACTGGCCTCACCATCAACGAGAGCAGCTACCCCACCGATGTACAGCTCAATGTAGCGGCCGAAGCCGGTTTGCAACACCTCTACATCAAGATGGGCAGCAGCAACAGCGCCTTCACCTCCGCCGTCACCGCCTACACCTCAGGCGACGGTGTTGACCTGATTGGCGCCACAGAGGCCACAGCCGCTAACTACTTCGGCACCCTGCCCACCAGTGGCGACAAAGCCTATTCCTTGACCCTGACCACAACGCTGATGCAACTGATGCAGCAGCACGCCGGTACCCATACCCTCACCATCAAGGCGGTCGATACCAATGGCAACCCCTTGGTAAAGGAGCTTAGAGCCACCGTAACCAAG
>CAMAMO010000117.1 GCA_945836915.1 uncultured Mediterranea sp. | reverse complement strand
CCTGGCCGATGGAGATACTGATGATGGTCAGCCCGTTCCACGAGCCACGGTAGGCCTTGTCGTAGGTCTTGGCGTTAGGGATAAAGCCGCGTTGCTCGCCCGGCATATCCACCCCTAAGCGGTAGCCGAAACCCTGGTCCACCATGTGGTCCTTCCACACCGTCAGCGCCTCTTGCGAGGAGCCATACTTGCGGTCGCCAATCATACGGTAGAGCCCCCAGCAGAAGTAGGAGTTGCACGAGGTGGCGATGGCCGGCACCAGCGAGAGGGGCGAACCGTGGCCGTGGCACCCCACGTGCAGCCCCTTGTAGCTAAAGCCATGTGCACAAGGAAAGGTGGAGGTAAGCGGGTCGATGATATCCTCTTGCAGGAAGGTGAGCGCCTGGGCGGTCTTGAAGGTGGAGCCCGGCGGATAGGCACCCATGATGGCGCGGTTGAGCAGCGGCTTGCGATGGTCCAGACTGAGCATCCGGTGGTTCTTGCCGCGCTGACGGCCAATCATCAGATGGGGGTCGAAGGTAGGCGATGAGACCATACAGAGAATCTCGCCCGTACTGGGTTCGATGGCTACGATAGCCCCAATCTTATGCTGCATCAGTCGCTCACCCAGCTGCTGCAGCTCAATGTCGAGGCCTAAGGTAAGGTTCTTTCCTGGGATGGCGGGTCGGTCCATCTGCCCATCCAGATAGTGGCCCTGCACCCTGCCGTGGGCGTCGCGCAGCAGCACCTCCGACCCTTTCACGCCGCGCAGGTACTTCTCATACGATTTCTCAATGCCCTGCTTGCCCACATAGTCGCCGCGGATGTAGTAATCGTCGGCTTCAATCTCCTTCTTCGACACCTCGCCAATGTCGCCCAAGGCATGACTGGCCGCGGTGTAGCTGTATTGGCGGATGGTGCGACGTTGGATGTAGAAGCCGGGGAACTTGAAAAGCTTCTCCTGGAAGATGCCGCACTCCTCGGCCGAGAGCTGCGTCATGAAGGTCTGAAAGGTGTATTTGGAGTAGCCCGGATTACTTCGAGGGTTCCTCACCTCCTGCATCCGCTTGACGAACTGCTCGGTAGTGATGCCTAACGTCTGGCAGAAGTCGAGCGTATCGAGTTCGGCCACCTCGCGGGGCACGAAGGTGATGTCGTAGGCAGGTTGGTTAAAGACCAATAGCTTACCGTTGCGGTCATAGATAGCCCCTCGCGAGGGGTACTGAATCTTGTTGTAGAAAGCGTTGCTGTCAGCGTAGCGCTTGTAGTCATCCGTCAGCAGCTGCAGCTGCACCAGCCGGCCTAGATAGACCAGCACAATGAGCAACGCTGCAAGGGCGATGATATACTTACGCTTCTCAAGAAACACTTTTTTAGCCACGGCAACAGCAGACTATAAGGGTTCAACTTGCCCCATATGGGGGGAAATCTTTACGTCGGCCCAGCGCCTCGAAGGCCAGCAGGCAGAGCGAAGTCAGCAGAGCGCTGCCGAGGATACGCAACGCAAGCTCCAGCGGTGAGGCGAGGGAGAAAAAGGCCACAGGAAAGAGGACGAGATGATGCAGCAGCACGCAGAGCGAGAGATACTTGACAAAAGCCCCTACGCCCATGGAGTGCATAGAGGGAATGATGACCTCGTTGTTATCATGCGGCATGAAGAGGTTAAGCAGCGTAGGACGGACAAAGGCCAGAAAGAGGGTGGCCGAGGCGTGCATCCCCGGTGAATTGGAGAAGGTATCGACCAGCAATCCCAATCCGAAGCCCCACAGCAAGAAGGCGTTACGACCGGTTTCGGCCTTCAACTTCACCATCGCATAGATGTAAACGAAGGGTGTGGCATAGCCAAACAGGGCGATGTGATTGAACACCGCCGCCTGTAGCAACACCAGGATTAACATCCAGCCCACCAGATGAAAAATACTCTTTTGCATAGGTTATTTCTGTTTCTCCAAGGCCATTTGTTCCACTTGTCCTATCCGTTCTACCACGCGCACCGCCTGCACCTGACCCATATCAGTAGCCAGCTTAATCTTTAGCAGGTAAGAGAGTCCGTCGTGCGAGTCCTGTATGTCATCCACAGTACCCACCATAATCCCCTCGGGGAAGATGGAGGAGTAACCGCTGGTCACCACCGTGTCGCCCAGGTTGAACTCTGCATGGCGGGGCAGGTCCTTCAGGTAGGCATACTGCACATCGCGACCCTGCCACTTGAGGTAGCCAAAGTAGTCGCTCCCCACAACCTTGCAGCTGATGCTCGACTTGCTGTTAAGCAGCGAGATGACCAAAGCGTAGTGCGCCGAGGTTTTATAGACAATGCCTACCACCCCTCGGGCATCTACCACGCCCATCTCGGGGCGGATGCCATCGGCGCTACCCTTGTCCAGCGTAATGTAGTTATCCTCCATGGTCAGGCAGTTGTTAATGACCTGAGCCGGATAGAGGCGTACACCCTGCTGAGCGACGCGCTCCAGGCTTTGCAGGTTGGCAGTGTCCACCTCCAACTGCTGCAGCCGGTTCTGCATCGCCACCAATTGCTGCTCCAGCATCAGGTTGCGGTCCATCAAATCCTCGTTGATACTACGCAGGTTAAAGTAGGCCTTCATGGCACTACCCTTCTCGTAAACAAAACCTACCGCCGCGTTGGCCGTGGTGAAGTAGAGGCTCTGCTGGTAGTGGTTGAAGCGGAACAATAAAACAAAACTGGTTACCTCTAACAGTAGGAAGAGGAACCAGTAGTTGTATTTTATCAGAAAACTTATCAGATTCCGCATCAGCGCATCAGGAAGGTAAATCGATCAATGTTCTTCAAAGCCACACCGGTACCCTTGGCCACGGCATGCAGCGGATCTTCGGCTATGTGGAAGGGAATATTGATCTTTTCCGTCAGTCGCTTGTCCAGTCCGCGCAGCAAGGCGCCACCACCAGCCAGGTAGATGCCATTATGTACTATGTCGGCATAGAGCTCGGGGGGTGTATTCTCCAGCGCATTCAAAATGGCCGTCTCAATCTTAGAGAGCGACTTGTCCAGACAGTGCGCAATCTCCTGATAGCAAACAGACACCTCCATAGGCAGGGCGGTGATACGGTTCGGGCCGTGCACCACAAAGTCCTCCGGTGCATCCTCGCCCAGTTCTGTCAGGGCCGCACCTACGTTGATCATCACACGTTCGGCCATGCGCTCGCTCACCTTCACGTTATGCTGACGGCTCAGATACTCCAAGATATCGGCCGTAAAATCGTCGCCAGCCACACGGATGGAGTTATTAGTTACAATACCACCCAGCGAGATGACGGCAATCTCTGTAGAGCCGCCACCTATATCCACCACCATGTTACCGTCAGGAGCCAATACGTCAATACCGATACCGATTGCGGCAGCCATGGGTTCGAAAATGAGATAGACATCACGTCCACCAGCATGTTCAGCCGAGTCGCGCACAGCGCGGAGCTCCACCTCGGTACTTCCCGAGGGGACACCGATGACCATGCGCAGCGAGGGCGAGAAGAAGCGGCTACGGTCAGGTACCATCTTAATCAGTCCGCGAATCATCTGCTCACAGGCATAGAAGTCGGCAATCACACCATCGCGCAAAGGGCGCAGCGTACGGATGTTGTAGTGCGCCTTTTCATACATCTGCTTCGCCATTTCGCCTACGGCAATCATCTTGTCGGTACGGCGATCCAGGGCTACCACCGAGGGCTGGTCCACCAAAATCTTCTCACCGTCAGTGATGATGGTGTTAGCCGTGCCCAGGTCCATGGCTATGTCTTTAGTAAAAGAGAAAAATCCCATCTATTGTCTATATATTAAATATGTTAGGAATGAATGCATCGCTGCATGCGGATTAATGCTTGAAGTGGCGGAAGCCGGTGATAACCATGGCAATGCCGTGCTCGTTGCAGTAGTCGAATGAGAGCTGGTCCTTCACACTGCCACCGGGCTGGATGACGGCTGTAATGCCCTCGTTGCCGGCAATCTCCACGCAGTCAGGGAAGGGGAAGAAGGCGTCGCTGGCCATCACGGCACCGTTCAGGTCGAAGCCAAAGCCTTTAGCCTTCTCGATAGCCTGTTTCAGGGCATCCACACGGCTGGTCTGACCCACACCGCTGGCAATCAACTGCTTGCCCTTAGCCAACACAATAGCGTTCGATTTCGAGTTCTTCACAATCTTGTTAGCGAAGAGCATATCCTCCACCTCCTGCTCCGTGGGAGCCTTGACGGTCACTGTCTGCAAGTCCTCCTTGGTCTCAATCTTAGCGTCGCGGTCCTGCACCAGCACACCACCCAGCAGCGAGCGGAACTGCTTGGCCGGTTTCTGAGCCGGCTTGCGCACCAGAATGATGCGGTTCTTCTTCTGACCCAGAATCTCCAGGGCATCCACGTCGTAATCGGGGGCGATGATGACCTCGAAGAAGATTTTATTAATCTCCTCAGCCGTCGCCTTATCCACCGCCGCATTGGTAATCAGCACACCGCCAAAGGCTGAAACGGGGTCGCCAGCCAAAGCGTCAGTCCATGCCTGAAGGATGGTAGGCCGTGAGGCCAAGCCGCAGGCGTTGTTATGCTTCAGGATGGCGAAGGTGGTCTCGCTGAACTCATCAATCAGATCCACGGCAGCCTGGATGTCGAGCAGGTTGTTGTACGAGATTTCCTTACCATGCACCTGGTCGAAGAGGCTCTCAAAGTTGCCGTAGAAGTAGCCCTTCTGGTGGGGGTTCTCGCCGTAGCGCAGGGTCTTCTGGTTGCCGGCGCTGTAGCGGAAGGCCGAGCCCTCGCCACAGTCGAAGTAGTTGAAGATGGCGCTGTCGTAGTGAGAAGAGACGGCAAACGCCTCCTTGGCGAACCAGCGGCGCTCTTCCAGGGTAGAGGTAGCCCCATGCTCCATCAGCATATCGCGCAGGGGCTGATACTGCTGCTTCGAAGCCACGATGATGACATCATTGTAATTCTTGGCAGCCGCACGAATCAGCGAGATGCCGCCTATATCAATCTTTTCGATAATCGCCTGATGGTCGGCACCGCTGGCTACGGTAGCCTCGAAGGGATAGAGATCCACAATCACCAGGTCAATCTCCGGAATTTCATATTTCTCAATCTGCTGCATATCCTGCTCCAGTCCGCGGCGACAGAGGATGCCACCGAACACCTTCGGATGCAGCGTCTTCACGCGTCCGCCCAGAATCGAGGGATAGGTAGTGAGGTCTTCCACCGCCTGGCAGGGATAGCCCAGCGACTCAATGAACTGGCGTGTACCGCCCGTTGACAGGAATTGCACACCCTCTTCATGCAGTTTGGTGATAATCTCGTCCAAACCCTCTTTATGGTAAACCGACACCAATGCGGTCTTGATACGCTTCGTTTCAGACATACGTTTCTTAATCTATATTTGTACTACTTTGGTTATTGAAAATAATTCGGTGCAAAGATACAACAAATATTTCAACTGACTGTATTAAAACTCTATAAAACTTAAAATCACTGTAAAACTTAAAAGTTCGATAAGCTTAACCTCTACCGGTAAACTCATCTGAACGCCTCGCTTTTGAATAACTACCCTTAATCTGAATCCCTTGAATTGTTTCCCCGATTGTTTCGCTGATTTTCCCTGATTGCAGTTCGGCCAATTCGCTCCACCTTTGGAACCCCTCTTCCCCACCCGCCCTTTGCAGATTGGCCGTTGACCATTGATTGTAGGCTATTTGCCATTGACAATTGGCTATTGGCTGTTAACTGTTTACTGTTAGCAGATTGCTTTTAGCTGTTAAATGGCAACCATTAACTGTGGGCTTGTCGAACTCCAACCATTGCACTTAAGCCGTTATAATTCCTTGATGTACTCTTGCAGTTTGCGGTAGAAGGGGTGGCGGCCCAGGGTGGCGGCATCGCCGAGGATGACGAGCTTCATGCGGGCACGGGTGATGGCTACGTTCATGCGGCGGAGGTCGCCTAAGAAGCCTATCAACCCCTCTTCGTTGGCTCGCACTAAGCTGATAAAAATCACATCGCGCTCCTGCCCCTGAAAACCATCGACGGTGTTGACCGTGAAGAGGTGGCGGTAGGGGCCCAGGGCGCTGCTCCCCTTGATGCAGCTGCGCAGGTATTGCACCTGGGCCTTGTAGGGGGAGATGATGCCGAAGTCGATCTGCTCATCGAGGATGCGATGGCCGCCGATGCGGTTGATGTAGGCGATGAGCTGATCGAGCAGCAGGTGAGCTTCGTCGCGATTGATGCGGCCGTAGCTCTCGCCCACAAACTCCTCGTGGAAGGCCATCTCGGAGGTATCGACCCAAACGATGGGGGTGTCCCAGTCGAGGATGCTGCGGTACTTCACCTCAGGGGCAGATTGCAAACGGCCCTGATAGAACCACTGACCTGAGAAGTGCATGATGGCC
>CAMAMO010000116.1 GCA_945836915.1 uncultured Mediterranea sp. | reverse complement strand
CTCAGCCCCTTTTATCCTCTTCTTTCGTTCACTTTTCTATCCGCTCTCTTCGTTGCTGGTACGTTCCACTTCATTGATTAATAGGCGGTTAGGTAAGAAAAACCGTCAGATTTCAGTGGATGAACTCTCTCAGGCACTTGAACTGACTGATAAGAATGAAATCTCTGAGGAGAACAACATCTTAGAGGGCATCATTCGTTTTGGCGGCGAAACGGCCAAGGAGGTGATGACTTCGCGTTTGGATATGGTGGACCTCGACATCCGTACCCCTTTCAGTGAGGTGCTGAAGTGCATTGTTGATAATGCTTATTCCCGCATACCGGTCTATATGGGCAGTCGCGATAACATCAAAGGTGTACTCTATATCAAGGACCTGTTGCCTCACCTCAGTAAAGGGAGCAATTTCCGTTGGCAATCGCTGATTCGTCCGGCCTACTTTGTGCCCGAAACCAAGATGATTGATGACCTGCTGCGCGATTTCCAAGCCAATAAGATCCATATCGCCATCGTGGTGGACGAGTTTGGCGGAACCTCGGGCATTGTGACGATGGAGGATATCATCGAAGAGATTGTGGGCGAGATTCATGACGAATATGATGACGAAGAGAGCACCTACACGCAGTTAGACAATCACACCTGGGTTTTCGAGGGCAAGACGCTTCTGACCGATTTCTATAAGGTGACTCATTTGGATGAAGATCTTTTTGACGAGGTGGCTGGTGATGCCGATACCTTGGCCGGTTTGATGCTCGAGTTGAAGGGCGAGTTTCCCAAGCGTCATGAAAAGGTAACCTATCAACAGTATGAGCTCGAAGTGCTCGAGATGGACAAACGCCGTATTCAGAAAATCAAGTTCACCATCAATCCCTCCGTCCTAACGGCCGAGGAGGAGGCATAAATCATCGTTACGTAATGGCTTTCTATGCGCAACTGGCCGATGCCGATACGCTGATTGGCATCTGGAAGATGGAGGAAGAGGAGGCGGAGCTGTTGGCTCGTCTGCCTCAGGCTGTTTCCGAAGGGGTGGAGCAATACAAGGCTACCCACCGGCGGTTGGAGTGGCTCTCTGTCCGCCTGCTTTTGCTCACTCTGCTTCATCGTGAGGAATCTGGCGAACCGCTCATCGGCTATCTTCCCTCTGGCGCACCCTATCTATTGGACGGTTCAAAGGCTATCAGCATCTCGCATACTAAGGGGTACGTGGCCGTGATGCTGACCCCACCGGGACAGAAGCCCGGATTGGACATTGAGCAGTGGGGCGAAAGGGTTTGCAAAGTGGCATCACGTTTCATGCGTAAAGATGAAATCACTCCATCCTATCACCATTCTCCCGTTGCGTCACTATTGGTTCATTGGTCGGCCAAGGAGGCGCTTTATAAGGCACTTGACGAGCAAGAGGCTGTGGATTTCAAAGCCCATCTGCGTCTCTTCCCCTTTGCGATGGCTGCGGAGGGGGAGATGGAGGCGCAAGAGTATCGCAGTAAGGCTCAGCGGCGTTATCGCATGGCTTACCGTCTCTATCCCGATTTTGTCTTGACTTGGGTCAAAGGCCCTTGGCCAGTGTAAATACAAACTCTAATCCGCCGCCGGGTCGGTTCTTGGCTTGGATAGTGCCCCCGTGAATCATCACGGCGTTCTTTACGATGGCCAGTCCCAAACCCGTACCACCCAGTTTGCGTGAGCGCCCTTTATCTACGCGGTAGAAGCGCTCGAATAGGCGGTTCAGATGCTCGGGAGGCACACCTACACCCGTATCGGCAAAGCTGAAATAGTAGAACTGGTTATCTTCACGGAAACAATGGATGTTGATCTCCACTTGCGTTCCGGCGTAGGCCATAGCGTTATCCATCAGGTTGCGGAAGATGGAGTAGAGTAGGGAGTAATTGCCTTGAATCTCGATATGATTCGGCAAGCTGTTATAGACTTTGAAGCCTTTTTCCTCCAAATCTATTGCGCTTTCATTGACTACGTTAGCTACTAGCTGACTGATATCTACAGGCTCCATCTCAATCATATTGGCCGCTTCATCCATGCGGGTCAGGGTAGAGATGTCGCGAAGCAAGCTGCTCAGGCGGTTGCTTTGGGCGTAGCAACGCTCAATAAAGCCCTCCATCTTCTCCTTCGGTAGGTTCTTGGAGCTGACTATTGTTTCCAGATAGCCCTGTATGCTGCTGACTGGGGTCTTCAGTTCATGGGCAATGTTTTGCGTTAGCTGTCGCTTCAATCGGCTCTGCTCCTCCTCTTGGGTGATGTCGTTAACTGAGATTTCGAAACTCAGATCCTGGAAGATGATGCACTCCACGATGAAGATACGCCCGTTTTTGCTGATAGTAAGCGAGGTGCGTCGCTCTTTTTTCTGGTTTGAGCGTCGGTCGGCTTTATTGATAAAATCATTGATAGGGGCAAACTCCTCCACGCGGAAAATCTCTTCAGCCCGCTCCAGGTTGTGGTCAGAAATCAGGTTGAAGTATTGGGTAAAGAGGCTGTTCACTAAGATTTCCTTCTTGTTGGCAGTAAACACACCCAGTCCTTCGCGCGAGGTTTGCAAGTGGGTAATCAGCTTTTCGCGTTCAATGTATAGCGCCTCTTTGGTCTCCACCAGGCGTCGGTAGATTTGGATGATATGTTCCGAAATCTCGCCTAGCTCGTTGTGCGGCAGGCCTTTCTGCAGTTCTTCGCTCAGCGGCTCGTTACGGTCAGCTCTTTGGGCAAACTCACGCAGGCGGTCGATGGCGTTGCCCAGGTGTGAGGTCAGTTTGTAGAAAACTACCAGCAAGACGATGGTAATCAATAGGGCGAACCAAAGGTAGTGGTAATCGGCTGTGAGCGAACGAATCAGGTCGATGTTGTAGGGGAGGGCTGACCGGATGATGAGGTTAGGGTAAGCCGTGGCTGAGTAGAAGTAAGAGGTGCCTGTGGTGAGTGAGGTGCGCCTAATGTCGCACCCTTTTCCCTTATCGAGGGCTTGCGCCACCTCGGGGCGGGTCAGGTGATTGCCTATCTCTGGCTCGGCGGCAGCAAGGTAATCCCCCTCCGTTTGGCGGCTGTTGTCGTAAATCACTCTGCCTTCAGGCGTAATCAGGGTGACGCGCAGTTCAGCGTCCACATGATACGTCAGGTAATCATCCATCAGTTTAGTCCACAGGGCCTGCTCTTTATCAGCCAATTCCAGGTGGAGCCGTTCGTTGTAATCCTGTAGCTTCAGGTCGAGTAGTTCTACCTTGTAGGCCTTCTCGCGCTGGTATTGATAGACGATGAAGAAGGCAACTGAGAGCACGTAGAGCGCCACTACCGAGAAGAAGAGTCGGTTGCTGAAGGAAAGGTTGCGCTCTCCTCGCAGAGATTTTATGCCATCAGGCTTCAAAGCAGTACCCATAACCCAGGCGTGTAACAATGCATTTACCATAAGCCCCAATCTTCTTGCGCAGACGGGTGATGTTGACGTCGATGGTGCGGTCCAGCACATAGACCTCGTCGCTCCACACGCGATTCAGTATCTCCTCGCGCGAGAAAACGCGTCCTTGGTTCTCTAAGAAGAGCGTCAGAATCTCAAACTCCTTCTTCGTGAGGCTCACCTCCTCACCGTCTATGGTGGTCTTTTTCTTCTCTACATCCATCACCAGGTTCTGGAACTTGAGCAGACGTGGTGCCTCCTCACCCTCCTCATGATGGGTACGTCGAAGCACTGCCTTGACGCGGACTAGTACCTCGCGCAGCGAGAAGGGTTTGGAGATGTAGTCGTCAGCCCCCAGGTTGAAGCCCGTTACCGTATCGTTTTCGGTATCTTTGGCTGTGATAAAGATGATGGGTATTTCCGCTGTGCTCTTCTCGGCTTTCATCATGCGAGCCATGCGGAAGCCTGAGATTTCGCCCATCATCACGTCGAGCAGCAGCAGGTCATAGTCCGTAAGCTGCAACTTCAGGGCCTCTTCGGCCGAATTGGCCGTATCCACAGAGTAGCCCTCGTTCTCCAGGTTGAACTTGAGGATTTCGCAGAGATCCTCTTCGTCATCCACAACCAAAATGCGATATCTATTCATATTTCTCGTTATTAATCCAAGGCAAAAGTAGGAGGTTACGGTTACAACGGTATGAAACAGATGTTACAATCCTGTGACAATTCCCTTCGGCCTACAAAGGTAGGTAAAATTGCACTTTTTTCTATTTTTTGGTACTGCAAAATTACACTTTTACCCAAAAGTGGCTGAAAAGGGCATGAAAAAAGGGTATGCCCATGCGGGCATACCCTTGAATATTCAGAACGTTAGTGTTCTTTCTGTGATGAACTTACTGCTGGTCAGAGTCCCACCATACGTTGATGGTCCATGCGTCTTCTTTCTTGTTCCAACCGTCATCATAACTCATGTCAGCACCAGGAACTTCGTCGCCGATAGCCTGCAGGTTGGCTGAATTGTACTTGTACTCATGTGAGCACTGACGCCAGCGACGGAAGGTCTTGCCGTTAGGAATGGCTTTCTGAGCACCTGCGTTCTTCTCGTGCGCTGCAGGAATACCCCATCCTAAGAAGATTTCAGGATTATAGTCGTAGCGGCGCATATCATTCCAGTTCTCCATAGAGAACATCAAGGCCAACCGCTTCTGAGTCATAATCTTACCCAGCGTGATGTCGGCTGAAGAACCGATTCCGTTAGCCAGGAAGTTGTCGATATCAGCCTGTTCAATGGGGGTGAACGACGGACACTTCTTCAAGTTCTCATCTTCGTTGCACCAAACTTTCAACTTAGAGTTCATCAACTCGATGCTGGCTTTGATACCCTCTTTGTAAGCTGTAAAGGCACCGCTCTTGTCACCCTTGTTGAAGAGCACTTCTGCTTTGATGAAGCAAGCCTCCATGTAGGTGCCGATGTATGTGGGAGCGGATACACGCGTATAGAATGTACCAGATTCGCGAGAGGCATCTGTACCGTTGCGGCGGTAGAGTAGGTCAATCTTGGCAGCGTAACCTTTACTCTCGCTAGTTTGCTCAACGTAAATCGTATCACCTTGGCGTGCTTCTGAATCAGAGTCAATCCACCAATAGTCACCTCCTTTACCTTTATAGACGCCATACATAGCTCTAAGAGGGCCACCAGTCAAGTTAGGCGCTTTACTTGAGGTCATGTCAACACCCAATGAACGACGCCATTCTCCTTTCCATTTGATGTTAGCAGGAGTATTGGCTGACTTCACAGATACCTGCCAAGGAATGATGTGGTCTGCACGGGGGTCTTCTACGCCATAACCGGCAAAGTTGGTCAGGTTGTTGTAGAGCATCTCGGTAACATAATAACCGGCGTTCATACCACTAACTGAGTAGAGCGGAGAGTAGTCAACGGGCTCATCCCAACCAAGGACGTCGTGTGTCTTTGAGTTCGCATCGGTGTGGTTTACGATGGTATTGTCACTGTTGCTCTGCATCGCTTTTGACAGGCAGTCCAGGATAGTGGCTTCATCATACTTTCCATCTTTGTAGCTACCGGCTCCCTTCTTAGAGAGCTTGTTGCAGTAACGGGCCTTGAGCAGGTAAGCCAACTTCAACCACTTCTGAACATCACCGTTGTTCCAAGAGTCACCCTCTTGCAAAGTAGGTACGGTAGCCTCTTGTGTCTTTTGGAACTGCTCAATGGCTTCGTCCAAATCGGCCAAGCAACCCAGATAAATCACTTTACCTGTGCTGTACGAAGGTGTAGCGTCGGGACCTACAGCCTCTGTGTAAGGCATTTCACCGTAGAGGTCTGCCATCAACATGTGACCATAGGCCAGGATGAGTTTCGCTGCACCGGCATAGTGCCATGCACCAGCTGCTACAGCCTTGGTGTACATGTCGTTAATGTTAGAGCAAGCTCCTACAAACCACCACTGGTAGGGAGTGGTCACAATGGATTCAGTGGGATACCAGTAAGACATATTCTGATAGGCACCGCCATTAGGATAGTAGCGAGTCCAGTCACCGCAAGCAAAGGTGTTACGCCAAGCGGCAAACTGATTGGCGCTGTTGGTATAGAATTGGATATGTGGCAGGCGGTTTTGGAAAGCCGCACTTTCAGAGGTGGGGTTCTCAGGATCCACGTTGCAGTCGAGCCAATCGCTGCACGAGGTCATGGAGAGTGCCAACAGTGCGGCGCCGCATGCGAAATATGATTTCATTGATTTCATATAGTTCTTCTTTTTAAAGTTCAACATGATTAGAAGGTGAGGTTCAAACCGAATGACATGGTAGAGGTAGCAGGTACACCGCAGTAGTCGAAGCCTACTGAAGATGAACCACCGACACCTGCACCGGCAGCAGCTGCTTCAGGATCGCCGTCGTAGTTGGTGAAGAGCAGCAGGTTGGTAGCAGCTACGGATACAGAAGCACGCTTTACAAAACCAATCTTTTCGCGCAACCACTTCT
>CAMAMO010000115.1 GCA_945836915.1 uncultured Mediterranea sp. | reverse complement strand
GCTTCGTGGACGTGGGTTACGAGAAAGATGCTTTTCTTCATTACTTGGATTTAGGTCCCCAGTTCAACTCGTTAGAGAAATTTGTCAAGCAGACTCTTAGTGACCGCAAGAAACTGACTAACATCTCAAAAGCTACCATTCTACCTGACCTGGAAAAAGATGGCACCATTGCCAATACACTAAAGGTAGGTCAGGAGGTTGTGGTGCAGATTGTCAAAGAGCCTATCTCAACCAAAGGACCACGACTAACCTCCGAACTGTCGTTTGCCGGACGTTACCTCGTGCTGATTCCCTTTAACGATAAGGTCTCGGTATCACAAAAAATTAAATCAAGCGAAGAGCGAGCCCGACTCAAGCAACTGCTCATGAGCATCAAGCCGAAGAATTTCGGTGTCATCGTGCGCACGGTAGCTGAGGGCAAAAGGGTTGCCGAGCTTGATGGCGAACTGAAAGTCTTGCTCAAACATTGGGAAGAGGCCATGGTCAAGGTACAGAAAGTGACCAAATATCCCACCCTCATTTACGAAGAGACCAGCCGAGCCGTAGGCCTGCTGCGCGATCTCTTCAACCCCTCCTTCGAGAGCATTCACGTCAACAACGAAACCGTATTCCACGAAATCAAGGATTACGTAACCCTCATAGCCCCCGAACGCGCGGGCATTGTGAAGCTCTACAAAGGCGCTCTACCCATCTTCGACAATTTCGCTATCACCAAGCAGATCAAGGCCTCGTTTGGACGCACCGTTTCCTATAAGAGTGGCGCCTACCTGATTATCGAACACACCGAGGCGCTCCACGTGGTGGACGTAAACAGCGGCAACAGACTGAAGAATGCCAACGGCCAAGAGGCCAACGCCATAGAAGTGAATTTAGGTGCTGCAGACGAACTGGCCCGACAACTGCGACTACGCGATATGGGCGGTATCATTGTGGTGGATTTCATCGATATGAACCAAGCCGAAAACCGCCAGAAGCTCTACGAACGGATGTGCCAGAACATGCAGAAAGACCGTGCACGCCACAACATCCTGCCGCTGAGCAAATTCGGACTGATGCAGATTACCCGTCAACGTGTCCGTCCAGCTATGGACGTCAATACGGAAGAGACCTGCCCCACTTGCTTTGGCAAAGGCACCATCAAGTCGTCGATTCTGTTCACCGACACCCTGGAGAACAAAATCGACTATCTGGTAAACAAGCTGAAGATAAAGAAATTCTCGTTACACGTACACCCCTACATTGCTGCCTACATCAACCAAGGTATTGTGTCGATGAAGCGCAAGTGGCAAATGAAGTACGGCTTTGGCATTTCAGTCATTCCGAGCCAGAAATTAGCCTTTCTGCAATATGTCTTCTATGACCCTCACGGCGACGAGATTGACATGAAGGAAGAGATTGAGATGAAATGATAAAAACAATCGGGCGTCACCCCCTCAAACGAGGATGACGCCCGATGTTTTTCTACTGGATAGCGCTTAATCGAGATAAGAGAGAGCCTCTTCACCGACCATCTCACGAATGGTCTGTTTCACAATACGCCATTGCTGGAACAGATCGTGTACGGGCAGGTGTTCAAAGTCGTGCATTGGGCTCTTGCAGAAGAAGGAAAGCCACGTCTGGATGCCACACATGCCTGCACGTGCTGCCAAATCACTGAAGATAACCAAATCGAGAGCGATAGGAGCGGCCAGGATAGAGTCGCGGCAGAGGAAGTTGACCTTAATCTCCATAGGATAACCCATCCAGCCGAAGATGTCGATGTTGTCCCAAGCCTCCTTGTTATCCTTGCGGGGCGGGTAGTAGTTGATGCGTACCTTGTGATAGACATCGCCATACAGATCGGGGAACTTCTCAGGCTCAAAGATGTTGTCGATAACAGAGAGCTTACTCACCTCCTTGGTCTTGAAGTTCTCGGGTTGATCAAGCACTTCACCGTCACGGTTACCCAGAATGTTGGTTGAGAACCAACCGCTGACACCGAGCATACGGGTCTTGAACATCGGAGCCAATACCGTCTTCATCAGGGTCTGACCACTCTTGAAGTCCTTACCTGCAATAGGCACGTTCATCTTAGCGGAGAACTCCCACATAGCGGGAATATCGACACAAAGGTTAGGAGCACCCATAATGAAGGGAGCGCCTTCAGCCACAGCCGCATAAGCGTAACACATACTGGGTGAAATCACCTCGGTATTGTTCTCCTTCATAGCCTTCTCCAAGGCAGCGAGTGACTTGTGTTCTTCGCTCATCGGAACGAAGATTTCTGTGCTGGCTGCCCAAAGAACAACGATACGGTCGCAACCATTGGCTGCCTTGAAGTTGCGGATATCTGCACGCAACTGCTCTACCATATCCCAACGCGTAGCCGCATTCTTGATATGGGTACCATTCAGACGCTTTGCAAAATTGTGATCAAATGCTGCAGGCATCGGCTTGATGGCCTCCAACTCGTCACGAACCAGATTCAGGTCCTTCTCCTTTAGCACCTCGGCATACATCGCTGCCTCGTACGCATTGTCGGGGAAGATGTCCCAACCACCAAACACGATATCCTTCAGATCTGCCAAGGGCACGACATCCTTAATCAAATGCTCCTTGCCATCCTGCATAGTGATAGTTGCCAACTGCGTGATAGAACCAATAGGTTTGGCCAAGCCCTTACGAGCAGCCAAAGTACCTGTAATTAAAGTGGTAGATACTGCACCACCTACTCCTACAACCAGAACGCCAAGGCGACCAGTTGCGGGATTAATCATTTTCTTCATTGCCATTGAATTAGTTAGTAAATGTTGTTACAACTGACAAATATAGGGTATTTATAGCGAACAACGCTGTGATATTTTACCCAATTAATGTTCTATTGGTAATATTTATTAGATTTATACTGTTATTTTAGTCAAATTCTATTTTTATGGAGGCACTCTACTTCTCTATGACAGGGAATTCACACACACAGTTTGTAGTTTATTAAGAGTGCACTAAAGAGGGAAGTGCTTCTTTTTTTGTACCTTTGCAACCGATTTTTGAAAGCAAAAACAGAATCTACGATGAGCAATACTAAACAAGCCACAGCACTCGGTACCGAACCTATTCGCAAACTCCTGATACGCTACGCCCTGCCAGCTATCATAGCCATGACAGCCTCATCACTCTATAACATGGTGGATAGCATCTTTATTGGACAAGGTGTCGGTCCAATGGCCATCACAGGTTTGGCCTTAACCTTCCCCCTGATGAATTTGGCTGCCGCTTTCGGCTCACTGGTCGGTGTGGGAGCCTCCACACTGATTTCAGTCAAACTGGGACAGAAAGATTATGCCACAGCCCAACGCGTGCTGGGTAATGTATTGGTGCTGAATGTTCTTCTAGGTATGGCTTTTACGCTGGTAGTGTACCCTTTCCTTACCCCTATTCTCAACTTCTTCGGTGCAAGTGAAGCGACTTTAGGCTATGCTTACGACTACATGGAGATTATTCTGTTCGGGAACATCGTTACTCACATGTACTTCGGCTTGAATGCTGTACTTCGTTCATCGGGCAATCCTAAACAGGCCATGTATGCCACCATCTCTACCGTACTCATTAACACGATTCTTGACCCCCTCTTTATCTATGGCTTCGATTGGGGTATCAGGGGAGCAGCTATCGCTACCGTAACGGCTCAACTCTGCTCACTTCTCTGGCAACTGCTATTCTTCAGTAATCAGGAGCGACTACTCCATTTCCACCGCGGCATCTTTAAACTGCAACGCCATATCGTTTTGGATTCGCTGGCTATCGGTCTTTCTCCTTTTATGATGAATACGGCGGCTTGCTTCATCGTTATCTTGATTAATCAGGGATTACAACGGCACGGTGGCGACTTGGCTATCGGTGCATATGGGATAGTCAACCGTTTGGTATTTATTGTCGTGATGATTGTCATGGGCTTCAATCAGGGCATGCAACCTATCGCTGGTTACAACTATGGTGCTCGGCTCTTTCCCCGGGTAGATAGGGTTTTAAAACTCACCATCTTCTGCGCTACTTGCGTGACTACCTTCGGCTTTCTGGTGGGTGAATTGTTCCCGGAGGCGGTGGTGAGTATCTTTACAACAGATACTGAGTTAGTAGCCCGATCGGTAAAGGGACTACGTATTACCGTTATCTTCTTTCCCATTATCGGTTTCCAGATGGTAACCTCCAACTTTTTCCAAAGCATTGGTATGGCGGGCAAGTCAATCATCCTCTCCCTCAGCCGACAGTTGCTTATCCTCTTACCGTGTCTGCTCATCCTCCCCCATATCTATGGCGAAAACGGGGTGTGGTACAGCATGCCAGTAAGCGACCTTTTGGCCAGTTTGATTGCACTTTTCATGCTTTTGAGGCAGTTAAAGAAATTCAAGCATGCAAAGGCTTGATTATTTTTTTGGACAAATAATTACATAAAATGCTATAATCTCCTATCTTTGCAGCCGATAAAAACCATTGAATAATAAATACGATACAACAAGGAAAGTTATGTGTGGAATTGTCGGCTATATCGGCCACCAAAGTGCAGCGCCTATTTTGATTAAGGGACTTCATCAGTTAGAATACCGTGGTTATGACAGTGCAGGCATAGCCCTCATGGGTAAAGAGCAACAAACTATCAAAGTTTTCAAAGCCAAAGGAAAGGTGTCTAATCTTGAGTCAAAGGTTGAGTTAAGCCGTCCAGATAGCAAAGCCCTACTGACTACTGGCATTGGCCACACGCGCTGGACCACTCACGGAGAGCCCTCAGAGACCAATGCTCATCCCCACCTTTCTATGAGTGATGAACTCGCCATCACGACTGAAGGAGATGACGAGGTGAAGCGTATGGTCAAGGAATTCGTTGAAATTCAGCAGACCCGCTACTGCTTAGTACCGCTACTCAGTGTTCTGTCCATGCAGTTACTAGCCTACCACGTGGCGGTAAAGAAGGGATTGAACGTAGATATGCCAAGAAACTTGGCCAAGAGCGTTACTGTAGAGTAAGGGCTATTAAGCCAGCAAATCAATGATAGTTTCGGGGGCGTTGGTTAGTTTCTCAACGCCTTCGGACGTCACGACCCATGAGTTCTCAATCCCTACAGGGCCTACACCTGGAATGACTATCTTTGGTTCGAGAGCGAAGACCATTCCAGGTTCTAACTCCTGCTTGATACGAGGAGCCAGTACTGGCGCTTCATTAATCTCTAAGCCAATACCATGACCTATGAACTTGGCTTGTTGAGTGGTTCCCATGAAGCAATCGGCAAACCCCGCTTGATTGATGCGATTGATAGCCAACTCGTAGAGAGCTTCACAAGCTACACCTGGCTTGGCAGCTCCAGCAATCTCTTGCTGAATATCCAGACAAAGTTGATGTGCATCATAAGCCTTCTGAGGAAGTGTTCCAATAGAATAGACACGGCTCATATCACACAGATAGCCATAGAAATTACCACCTAAATCAACCATCAGACTCTCCCCTTTCTGTAATGGACGCCCACAAGCTCCCCCTGGTATGGAGCTATCCACGCCTTTGCCTCCTAATGCAAAATCGTAGGGAGAGGCCTCCTGCGCATTATCTCCCGCCAACACACTGCCCATAAAAATCTCCATACTCTGCCCGAAGACACGGAAAATACCCAAGCAACCGGCCAAGCGCATCTGGCGCTCAATCTCGATGGAAAGTTCCACATCAGTCATACCCTCGCGATAGAGTGTGGGGATATGACTGTAGGCTGCTTCGTGTAACCTGCCTGAGCGTCGGAATGTTTCGATTTCAAATGAGGTCTTGATACTGCGTGCCTGGCGAATCAGTTTCGTGCCGCAAGGCACAACCTCTGTCTCAGGGAAACAAGCTGCCAGTCGCTGGTATTCAGAGTAAGCAAGTTCATCACCCTCAAGCATGAGACGCTTAGGCATGGGAAGCTCACACTGCTGAATCAATTCGGGCAGTTGTTCTGGCTTTCTGATAGGATGGATTAACTCGCCATGGAGGGTGGAGGGTCGTTTGACAAAGAGTTGTGCGGGTTGATGAAGTGGGAGGTAGAGGTAGCCACTCACCACCTGACCGACTGTATAGATTAAATTGACATTACAACAAATCAGAGCGGCATCAATACCCTCTTTAAACATCAGGTTGCGAATCTTATCGCGACGTTGAATCAATTCAGATAAAAGCATAGTGGTTCTTTAAATTCTAATCTGGCGACAAAGGTAGCGAAAAAGTTTCCATCTTCCGTCATATAGGCATAAAAAAAGTACTGCCCGATAACCTTCACAGGCGCAGGCAGCACAAACCACAAATACAAATACAACTAAACAAAGTTTCTTCTATTTATCTGAGGATAAATTTCGCAATAGAAATTGAATTAGATGACACCCTGCCCCATCATAGCGTGAGCCACCTTCATGAAGCCGGCGATGTTGGCGCCCTTCACATA
>CAMAMO010000114.1 GCA_945836915.1 uncultured Mediterranea sp. | reverse complement strand
GATGTACTAATGGTAGGTAACAGCTGCGGTATCGGTGCCCTGAAGGGATGGGATGGCAAACAAGCTACTCACATGGAACCCATCGCCTCGCGCACAGAGCGAGTAGTGAGCAGTGGCCCCGTACGCGCTATCCTCGAAGTCACCGTCAAGGGATGGATTTACCAAGGTACCACACTCAACCTCACCCAGCGTTACCTCCTCTACGCCGGCCATCGCGACCTGCAGATTGACGTCATCGCCTCAACTGAGGAACAAAAAGAGATTACCTTCGCCACAGGCGTACAACATATCATGGGTACAGAAACGGTGATGGAGAGCGACCACTGCGGATTGGTAGGCAGTTGGGGCCGTCACTGGCCCGTGACAGACACCGTTAAGTATGCCAAGGAGACCATCGGCATTGCCACCAGCATACCGCAACGCTACGTCAAGCAAGAGGTAGAAGACAAAGACAACTACCTCTATGAGGTCAAGCTGCCCCAAAACGGCCGTTTCACCTATCACACCATGTTCACCTCACGCAAAGAGCAGTTCGGTTTTGCCGACGAGAAGGCTTGGTTTGCCTATATGAGGCAGTGGAAAGAGCAATTGGAGCATCCAGTCAAGATAAAGACCCTCCCAGCCCCCCTTAAAGGGGGGATACGTTGAGTATTCATTTACTTTTATTCGTATATACTTAGAAAAAAGATAGTCTTATGAAGCCACTTTATTTATTCGCTACGCTATTTTGCCTCTGTATTGGCGCTTGGGCACAGGATAAGCCTTACGTCTCAGAGGTTTGGTGCCCAGATTTGGGCAACGGAAAGTTTAAGAATCCAGTTCTGTATGCTGACTACAGTGACCCAGATGCCATTCGCGTGGGTGATGACTACTACCTCACCTCCTCCAGCTTCGGGTGCCTCCCCGGTTTGCAGATACTGCACAGTAAGGATTTGGTCAACTGGCAAATTATTGGAGCTGCAATCCCCAACATGATACCTCCTGTTGAGACACCTGAACGTCCGCAGCATGGCAATCGCGTATGGGCCCCTGCCATCCGTCACCACAACGGCACCTTCTACATCTTCTGGGGCGACCCAGACCAGGGCGCCTTTATGGTCAAAGCTTCGCATCCAGAAGGTCCTTGGAGCGAGCCCCACTTAGTCAAGGCGGCTAAAGGCCTCATTGACACCTGTCCTTTATGGGATGAAGATGGCCGGGTCTATATGGTGCACGCCTACGCTGGCAGCCGCGCCCAACTCAAGAGTGTCATCGCCATCTGCGAACTCGACTCCACCTGCAGCCGCGCCATCACCCCTTCACGCATCATTTTCGACGGCCATGAGGAGCATGAGACCTGCGAAGGGCCCAAGTTCTACAAGCGCAACGGCTACTACTACATTTTCCACCCCGCCGGCGGTGTACCAACCGGTTGGCAAGTGGTTCAGCGCTCAAAGCATGTCTATGGACCCTACGAATGGCGCACCGTACTGGCTCAGGGCAGCACCAAAATCAATGGTCCGCACCAAGGCGCATGGGTCACCACACAGACCGGTGAAGATTGGTTCCTCCACTTTCAGGACGTAGGCGCCTACGGTCGCTTGGTACACCTACAACCCATGACGTGGAAAGAGGATTGGCCCGTCATCGGAGTAGATAAGGATGGCGACGGCTGTGGAGAACCGGTGATGACCTACCGTAAGCCCAATGTAGGAGCCACATACCCCCGTTGCACACCGCAAGAGAGTGACGAGTTCAACCACTACACCCTCCAGCCCCAATGGCAGTGGCAAGCCAACATCAATGAGAAATGGGCCTGGTATGCGGGTGACAAAGGCTTCATGCGCCTCTACTCCTACCCCGTTCCAGCCGATTACAAAAACCTATGGGATGTAGCTAACATCCTGTTGCAGAAAACCACCGCTCCCCAGTTCACCGCCACCATGAAGCTCACCTTCAACCCTGATAAACGCTACACAGGCGAGCGGACAGGCCTTGTGGTGATGGGCCTTGATTACGCCGGACTCATCCTGGAGAAGTGCGACGAAGGCATCATCCTCCGCCAAGTGAGCTGCAAAGAGGCTAAGAAAGGTACCCCGGAGAGCATCCATGGCACTGTTCAGCTGACCGATATGCCAGCCACCGAGGCAGCCAAGGTGGCCAAAGCCACCGATACCGACCGTACCACCGTCTGGCTCCGAGCACGTTTCACCGACACCGGCAAGAAAATCCAGAAGAGCGAAAGCGGGCACGATCAGATTATCCTCTGCCACTTCTCCTACAGCCGCGATGGCAAGAGCTACGAGCCACTGGGCGAACCCTTCCAGGTGCGCGAAGGGCAGTGGATAGGCGCCAAGGTAGGCACCTTCTGCACCCGCCCAGCCACGAAGCGCAACGATGGCGGCTGGAGCGACGTGGACTGGTTCCGCTTTACCCGCTAAGTCGCCTCTCTTGATATAAATCAAAAAAAATCGATAAATAGGCGTTTATTTGAGGATTGAATCAAATAAACGCCTATCTTTGTTGCCCAAACCATAACCCACAGAAAAGAATGAAACGACTCGTCATCTTCGACCTCGACGGCACCCTACTCAACACCATTGCCGACTTAGCCCAAAGTACCAACCATGCCCTCGCCACCCTGGGCTACCCCACCCACGACCTATCTGCCTACCCCTTTATGGTGGGCAACGGCATCAACAAACTCTTTGAGCGCGCCCTCCCTGAAGGCGCAAAGAGCGAAGCCAACATCCTTCGGATGCGAGCCGCCTTCATCCCCTACTACGACCTCCACAACACAGACCTCAGCACCCCCTATCCCGGCATCCCCGAGTTGCTCACACAACTCCACCAGCAAGGCGTGAAACTCGCCGTAGCCTCCAACAAATACCAAGCCGCTACACAGCAGCTCATCGCCCATTACTTCCCCACCATCCCCTTCAGCAGCATCCTGGGTCAGCGCGAAGGCATTCCCGTCAAACCAGACCCACAAATCGTCCATCAGATTATGTCAGAGAGTGGTGTTTCGGCCTCTGAGGTACTCTATGTAGGCGACTCAGGCGTCGATATGCAGACTGCCAAAAACGCCGTAGTCACCGCCTGTGGTGTTACTTGGGGCTTCCGTCCACGCACCGAGCTCGAAGCCTTTTCGCCCCAATTCATCGTAGAAAAATGCGATGAAATCGCAAAAATTGCGTTGACAGATTAAGATTATACCCTTAATCAACAAAAAATACTCACCTTAAAACAAATATTCCACACATAAGAACTGCCTTTCACCTACTTTTGCACCGTGGAAATCAGTGTTGTGTTCGAACACAACGCCATATTTACCTGAAAACACTTTAATAACTTAAATAAATTGCAAAAGAATGTCTAAAAAGATGAAAAGCATGCGCCATGCGTTACTATTCCTATTAGTAACGTTGATATCGCTTAGCGTATCAGCGCAGACTCAGACCGTAAAAGGTACCGTGACAGACAAGACAGGAGAGACCGTAATTGGTGCTTCTGTAGTAGAGAAAGGCAACCCATCGAATGGTACCATCACCGACATTGATGGTAACTACACGTTGACCGTTCCCGCCAAGGCCACGATTGTATTCTCTTATGTAGGTTACACTACACAGGAGGCAGCTGTCAAGGGCCAAAGCGTAATCAACATCGTGATGAGCGAAGATGCCCAAGCCCTGGAAGAGGTAGTGGTCATCGGTTACGGCTCGGTGAAGAAGAAAGACTTGACCGGTTCGGTAGCCACCGTGAACTCTGAAGTGCTTGCCGCCGTTCCCGTAGCCAGCGCCACCGAGGCCCTGACTGGTAAGATGGCCGGTGTACAGATTACGACCACAGAAGGTAGCCCCGACGCCGAGATGAAGATTCGTGTACGTGGTGGTGGCTCAATCACCGGCGACAACACCCCCCTCTTCATCGTCGATGGTTTCCCCGTAGAATCAATCAGCGATATCCCCGCCAGCGATATCGAAGATATGACCGTACTGAAGGACGCCTCATCAACCGCCATCTACGGTAGCCGCGGTGCAAACGGTGTAATCCTGGTAACCACCAAGAGCGGTAAAGAGGGTAAGGTTAACGTAAGCTACAACGCCTACTATAGCTGGAAGAAGATTGCCAAGACACTTGACGTACTGAGCGCAAGCGACTATGCCAAGTGGCAGTACGAGTTGGCTCTGCTGAAGAACAACGGCAAAGACCTGAGTTCTTACGAAAACTTCTTCGGTAAGTATGCCGATATAGATTTATATAATGGCATCGCCGAGAACGACTGGCAAGACCTCACCTTTGGTCGCATAGGCCACACCTTCAACCACAACCTCAGCATCACCGGTGGTTCAGACAAGGTGAAGTACTCGTTCAACTACGCCCACATGAACGACAAGGCCATCATGGAGGGTTCAAACTTCAAGCGAGACAACTTCAGCTTGAAACTCAATACCAAGCCCACCAAGAACACCACCGTTGACTTCACAATCCGTTACGCTGAAACCGACATTTTGGGTGGTGGTGCCAACGATGTGAGCTCCTCGTATGATACAGACAAGCGTCTGAAGTACTCAGTTATCTACACCCCCATCCCCTTGAAGAATCTCGACTCATCTGCCGGTTCAGAGGATGACGACCTGGGTAACCTCTACGATCCGCTGGTATCTATCAGCGATAACGACCGTACACAAGAGCGTAAGAGCTTGAATATGGCCGGTAGCTTCGGTTGGGAAATCTTCAAGAATTTCAAGGTAAAGGCCGAATTGGGCTATGATGACTACCGCAACAACGATCAGCGTTTCTGGGGTACAACCACCTATTACATTAAGAACGTACCTGCAGCTGCCAACCAGGGTAAACCTGCTATCCAGCTGCAGGAGACCAACCGCCACAAGTTCCGCAGCACCAATACTATCAGCTACGACTTCTCAAAACTGCTGAAGAACGACAAGCACCACCTCAATGCCTTGATTGGTCACGAGTGGATTATCACCAAGAGTTCTAAGCTGACAAACATCGTACATGGCTTCCCCGAAAGCTTCACCGCAGCTCAGGCCTGGAAGCTCACCTCTATGGGTACTCCTTACAGTATTGACAACTACCTGAATCCCGATGATAAGCTGCTCTCATTCTTCGGTCGTGTCAACTACGACTTCGACAGCAAGTATCTGTTCAGCGCTACGTTCCGTGCCGACGGATCTTCAAAATTCTCTGAAGGCAATCAGTGGGGTTACTTCCCCTCAGCGGCATTGGCATGGCGTGTATCATCTGAGCCCTTCATGGAATCAACCCGTGAGTGGTTGGATGACCTGAAGTTGCGCTTCAGCTATGGTACTGCAGGTAACAATAACATTCCCTCAGGCCAGATGGTACAGACCTACGCCAACTCAGCCACCGCTTGGATCAACGGTTTCACCAACTATTGGGCACCTTCAAAGACCATGGCTAACCCCGACCTGAAGTGGGAGACCACTATCACCCGTAACCTCGGTTTAGATTTCACCATCCTGGGCGGTAAGATCAATGGTAATATCGAAGCCTACATCAACACTACCAAAGACCTGCTCATTCAGTTCCCCGTTGGTGGTACCGGTTACGACAACCAATACCGTAACATGGGTGAGACTCAGAACAAGGGTATCGAAGCCACCATTAACTGGACAGCAGTCAACAAAAAGAACTGGGGTTTAAGCTTTAGCGCTAACATTGGTTTCAACAAGAACGAGATCAAGGACCTCGGTATCATGGAAGACTTCGGAGCAGAGACCATGTGGGCATCGACTGAAATCGGTAACGACTTCTGGATTGCGCGTGGCGGTTCAGTAGGTCAGATGTATGGTTACAAATCAGCCGGCCGCTATGAAGTCAGCGACTTCGAAGGCTACGATGCCGCTAAGAACACCTGGATTCTGAAAGAAGGTGTGGTAGATTGTACGGCAGCCGTAGGTAAAGTACGTCCTGGTACCATGAAGCTTCAAGACCTCAGCGGTAAGGATGGCCAACCTGACGGTGTAATCGATGCCAACGACAAGACCATCATTGGCGATGCCAACCCGGCTGCTACCGGTGGTTTCAGCATCAATGCACGTGCCTACGGCTTCGACCTGAGCGCCAACTTCAACTATAGCATTGGCAACGACATCTACAATGCAAACAAGATTGAGTTTACCTCAACCGGTAAGTACCAGTACCGTAACATGATTGACGAGATGGCCTCTGGCAAACGCTGGACCAACCTCAATGCCGACGGTACCCTCTGCAACGATCCGGCGAAACTGGCTGAGATGAACGCCAATACCACCATGTGGTCACCCTACACCGACCGTATGATCTTCAGTGATTGGGCTGTAGAAGATGGTTCATTCCTGCGTCTGAATACGCTGACACTGGGCTACACCCTGCCTAGCAATCTGCTGAAGAAGGCTAGCATCAAGAGTCTGCGTTTCTACGTAACCGCTTACAACGTCTTCTGCCTGACCAGCTACTCAGGTTACGATCCCGAAGTTTCTTCAATCCGCAAGACCAACCTCACCCCTGGTGTTGACTACTCTGCTTACCCCAAGAGCCGCCAGTTCGTAGTAGGTGTTAACTTGAATTTCTAATCTTCGATAATACAAAAACAGATATGAAAAAATTACTCTATATATCTCTTCTCTCC
>CAMAMO010000113.1 GCA_945836915.1 uncultured Mediterranea sp. | reverse complement strand
ACCGTTTTGAAATTGTTGTGTTTTTTAAGAAAGTACAGTGGCTCAGCGTGTTAGGAGATACAAAAAGGCTTCCACATGTATTTTAATGCTGACCTCTTGCATGAAGTAACCTGGCTATAAAACACAGAGGCCGCCCTCAATGAAGAGTGCGGCCTCCTTTTATTGACTGCCTGAGGGGTATTAATTGTTCTCAGGACGGAGCTTGCGAACGGTTACGGCGGTCTGCCACATCTCGCTCTCGCGCAGAGCCTTCAGCTCGGCCTCCAACTTCTCGCGGTAGTCGGGCTTTGAGTTGCTGTCGATTGAGATTTGAGCCTCGTTACCGGTCTTTACGCTGTGGTAGAGCTTCTCAACCACGGGCTTGATGGCATCGTGGAAGGGGCCCATCCAGTCCAGAGCACCGCGCTGTGCGGTGGTAGAGCAGTTAGCGTACATCCAGTCCATACCGTTCTTGGCGAAGAGGGGCATCAGCGACTGAGTCAGCTCTTCTACGGTTTCGTTGAAGGCCTCAGAGGGGGTGTGACCATTCTCGCGCAGCACCTCGTACTGAGCCAGCAGCAGGCCCTGGATAGCGCCCATCAGTGAACCGCGCTCACCGGTCAGGTCGCTGGTAGCCTCGCGCTGGAAGGTGGTCTCGAACAGGTAGCCAGAGCCGATACCGATACCCAGTGCCAGGGTGCGGTCCATAGCGCGGCCGGTAGCGTCTTGATAGATAGCGTATGAAGAGTTCAAGCCGCGGCCTTCGAGGAACATGGTGCGCAGCGACGTACCAGAGCCCTTAGGAGCCACCATAATGACGTCGATATCCGTGGGAGGCACAACACCGGTGCGGTCGCTCCACGTGATGGCGAAACCGTGAGAGAAGTAGAGGGCCTTGCCTGCAGTAAGGTAGGGCTTGATGGTGGGCCATACGCTCATCACGGCGGCGTCAGAGAGCAGACACATCACGATGGTACCGCGCTGAGCGGCCTCTTCGATGCTGAACAGCGTCTCACCGGGTACCCAACCGTCGGCTACGGCCTTGTCGTAAGTCTTACCGGGGCGCTGGCCTACGATAACGTTGAAGCCGTTATCGCGCAGGTTGCAAGACTGACCGGGGCCCTGTACACCGTAACCCAGTACGGCGATGGTTTCGTTCTTCAAAATTTCACGTGCTTTTTCCAAAGGAAATTCTTCGCGGGTCATCACATTCTCGATAACACCGCCAAAATTCATCTGTGCCATTGTTTTCTTTGCTTGTTTAAAAAATAATTATTCTTGTTTATTGTATTGTTTCTATTCTGCCGCGTAGGGCTCGCCCCACACCATTTTCGACCGGCAAACCACGTCGCCTTCCAGTTTGCGTACCTCTACACAAACCGTGCCATCAGCCTGTTCTTCGACAAAAAATTGTATCGTGTCACCAAAATAACTCTCGGCTACGTAGGCCATCTCGAAGCGACGGATGGGTCGCTGACGGTAGAGGTCGAGGGGGAAGAGGTCGAGGATGTGCTCGATGTAGCGGATACTGTTGAAGTGGCCGTTGATGTCGATGTCGCTGTACTTGGCCGTTAGGGTGGCTGCAGGCTGGGTGCCGCTCACCTTGATGCGCGAGGGTTTCTCGATAGGGCAAGGGGCGTTGGCTATGTAGTCAACAATCTTACCCTCGTGCAGGGTCAGCAGGTCGGCCGGCTTGCGAGTCTCGAGGTTGATCATGGCCCACACGGAGCGGGCGTAACCTATCGGCTCTCCCTGCGCGTTGAGCAGGGCGAAGTTACGGTCGGTAAAGAGGCGATAGACATTCTCTACCCAGGTCTGCACCGTGAAGGGCTCGTACGAGCGGGGCAGGTCGGTCAGCTCGATGGCCAGGCGCGACAGCACCCAGGTGTAGTTGGACTCGTTGAGGGTAGCGATGCCAAAGCCGCGGTCGGTGGCGTGGAAGCCGGCGCAGTTGAGCAGGTGATTGCCCAGCACGCCCAGCGTCAAACGACCACGGAAGTCGCAGTGAAACGGCTCGGCTACGAAGGGGTAGGTGCCTATCTTCTCTTGCTGTGGGGTCATGACGGATTCTCCTCTTTTGATTTCTGATATTTGGCTTCGCGGTCGGCCAGGTACTCGTTAACGCGCTCAAAGCAGCTGGTGGTGATGGCCACACGGCCCGAGCGGACAAACTGCAGCACGCAATCCTGCGCCTTCAGCTCCTCGAAGAGGCTGGTTATCTCCTCGCTCATGCCGTTCTTCTCTACGATGGTAAACACCTGGTTCACCTCTACGATGCGGGCGGCATGCTTGCGCACAATCTTCGAGATTTCGGGGCGGCTCTCCACCAGCGGGGTGGTGAGCTTGTAGAGGGCGATTTCGTGCTGGTAGATCTCGTCGTCAGTAAAGTAGTGGGCCTGCAGGACGTCGATCTTCTTGGTGATCTGCTTGACCACCTTCTCAATGGTGTGGGCGTCGCTCCAGGCGGTGATGGTGTATTTATGCACACCGGGGATGGAGGAGGCGGACACATTGAGGCTCTCAATATTGATTTGCTGCCGCGTAAAAACGGCCGTCACCTGGTTGAGCAAACCGGCAATGTTCTCTGAGTGAACGATAATGGTATATAGCGTCATTGTCTGAGTGTCTTTACAATCTGATATTCGGGTTCTTAGCATTCAAGCAGCATCTGGTTGACAGAGCCTCCGGGAGGGGTCATGGGGAGGACGTTGCCCTCCTCGATGATGCAGGCCTCGAGCAGGAAGGGGCCGTCGGTGTGGAGCATCTCCTGGATGGCGTCGGCCAGCTCCTCGCGGTGCATCACCCGGCGCGAGGGTATCTCGTAGGCCTGGGCTATCTGCATGTAGTCGGGGTTGAGCATGGGGGTGAAGGAGTAGCGGCGGCGGAAGAACATGGCTTGCCACTGACGCACGTTGCCCAGAAAGTTGTTATTGAGCAGGATGATCTTGACGGGGGCCTTCTGCTCCATGATGGTGCCCAGCTCCTGCAGGTTCATCTGCAAGCCGCCATCGCCCATGAAGACGCAGACGGTGCGGTCGGGGGCGCCGAAGGTGGCACCGATGGCGGCGGGCAGGCCGAAGCCCATGGTGCCCAAGCCACCGGAAGTGATGATGCTACGGGGACGGCTGTACTTGAAGTAGCGGGCGGCCATCATCTGGTTCTGACCCACGTCGGTGACGAGGACCGCTTCGTGATGGGTGGCTTCGCTTACGGCACGTACCACCTCGCCCATGCTCAGTTCCTCAGTCTGCGGATGCAGCTCGGGGCGGATCACGCGCTCCTCTTCAATCTCTTCATAGGGTTTGAAGCTCTCCAGCCACTCGGTGTGGGTGGCGGGCTGCAGCAGGGCGGTTACGGCGGCCAGCGTCTGCTTGCAGTCGCCCAGCACGGCCAGGTCGGTCTTCACGTTCTTGTCTATCTCGGCGGGGTCGATATCGAAGTGGATAATCTTGGCCTGCTTGGCGTAGGTGTCGAGCTTACCGGTGACGCGGTCGTCGAAGCGCATACCTACGGCAATCAGCACGTCGCACTTGTTGGTGTTGATGTTGGGGCCCAGGTTGCCGTGCATACCCAGCATACCTTTATTCAGACGGTGGTCGCTGGGGAGGGCTGAGAGGCCCAGCAGGGTGCGGCCTACGGGGAGGTCGGCCTTCTCGATGAAGGCTTGCAGCTCGGCCTGTGCGTTGCCCAACTCCACGCCCTGACCTACCAGCACCAAGGGGCGCTGGGCGCCGTTGATGAGGCGGGCGGCGGTGCGGATGGCCTCTTCGTCCATCTCGGGCACGGGGAGGTAGCTGCGTACGAAGTCCACGTCGGTGGGCTCGTACTCCATCTTATCGACCTGAGCGTTCTTGGCAAAGTCGAGCACCACGGGGCCGGGGCGTCCGCTGTTGGCGATATAGAAGGCGCGGGCTACGGCCCAGGGCACATCTTCGGCTCGGCGTATCTGGTAGCTCCATTTTGAGATAGGCTGCGTGATGCCTACAAGGTCCACCTCCTGGAAGGCGTCGGTGCCCAGGAAGTTGGTGGCTACCTGTCCGGCAATGACCACGATGGGGGTGCTGTCAATCATGGCATCAGCAATGCCGGTGATGGTATTGGTGGCTCCGGGGCCGCTGGTAACAAGGGCTACACCCACCTTGCCTGATACACGGGCATAACCCTGTGCGGCATGGGCGGCACCCTGTTCGTGGCGCACCAGAATGTGATTCAAGGTGTGGCGATGGTCGTAGAGCGCATCAAACGTGGGCATAATGCTGCCTCCGGGGTACCCGAAGAGGGTATCTACACCCATGTGCTCCAGTGATCGCATCAACGCCTCAGCGCCGGTAATAAGTTCTTTCATATTGTTGTTTTTTTAATTGACAAGTTGACGAGTTGACTTCTGCTTTAATCGATGATTCTAACGCCGCCTTTGTCGGCCGAGCTGACGCTCTGGGCGTAGGCTCTGAGGGCCTTGCTCACCACGCGGTGGCGCTTGAGGGGTTGCTGCGGACGGGCGGCCAGCTCGTCATCGCTGAGCTTGACGTTGATGGTGCGGTTGGGGATGTCAATCTCGATGATGTCGCCATCCACGATCTTGCCGATGTTACCGCCGGCAGCGGCTTCGGGACTGATGTGGCCGATGCTCAAACCGGAGGTACCGCCTGAGAAGCGACCGTCGGTGATGAGGGCGCACTCCTTACCCATGTGCATGCTCTTGATGTACGAGGTAGGATAGAGCATCTCCTGCATACCGGGTCCGCCCTTGGGGCCTTCGTGGGTGATGACCACCACGTCGCCCTTCTGCACCTTGCCGCCCAGGATGCCCTCACAGGCATCTTCCTGCGAGTCGAACACCTTGGCCGGTCCGCTGAAGCGCCAGATGCTTTCATCCACGCCGGCGGTCTTCACCACGCAGCCGTCCTGAGCGATGTTGCCGAAGAGTACGGCCAGTCCGCCATCCTTGGTGTAGGCGTACTCCAGCGAGCGAATGCAGCCCTGCTCGCGGTCGGTGTCGAGGCTCTCCCACTGGCTATCCTGTACGCCCAGCTGGTTGCAGAACTTGCCGGCGGGGGCGCTGAGGTAGATGCGGCGGGCTTCGGGGTCGATGTCGGCCTTGGTGATGTCATAGCGGGCGATATCCTCGCCCAGGGTGGCGCCATCTACGCGCTTGCAGTCGAGGTGGAGCAGTCCGCCCTTGGCCAGCTCGCCCAGGATGCCGAGGATGCCTCCGGCACGGCCACACTCCTGTACGCTGTACTTCTGGGTGTTGGGGGCCAGCTTGCAGAGGCAGGGCACGCGGCGGCTCAGGGCGTCGATATCCTTCATGGTGAAGTCGGCGCCAGCCTCCTGGGCCACAGCCAGCAGGTGGAGGATGGTGTTGGTGCTACCGCCCATGGCGATGTCGAGCGACATGGCGTTGAGGAAGGCTTCGCGGGTGGCGATGCTACGGGGCAGTACGCTCTCGTCGCCCTCTTCGTAGTAGGCCAAGGCGTTCTTCACAATCTGACGGGCGGCGGCCTTCATCAGTTCGCGGCGGTTGACGTGGGTGGCCAGGATGGTGCCGTTACCGGGCAGTGAGAGGCCAATCGCCTCGGTCAGCGAGTTCATGGAGTTGGCGGTGAACATGCCCGAGCAGCAGCCGCAGCCGGGGCAGGCGCGGTTCTCAATCTCGGCTAATTCTTCATCGCTCACGCTCTTGTCGGCACCCTTCACCATGGCGGCAATCAGGTCGAGGTTCTCCCCCTTCCACTTACCGGCCTCCATAGGTCCGCCAGAGACGAAGACGGCGGGGATGTTGAGGCGCATAGCGGCCATCAGCATGCCCGGGGTAATCTTGTCGCAGTTAGAGATGCAGATCATGGCGTCGGCCTTGTGGGCGTTGCACATGTACTCTACCGAGTCGGCAATGATGTCGCGGCTGGGCAGCGAGTAGAGCATGCCGTCGTGACCCATGGCGATACCGTCGTCGATGGCGATGGTGTTGAACTCGGCAGCGTAGCAGCCCATCTTCTCAATCTCGGCCTTGACAATCTGACCGGCCTCGTGCAGGTGGGTGTGCCCGGGTACGAACTGTGTGAACGAGTTTACAATGGCAATAATCGGTTTGCCAAACTGCTCGCGTTTCATTCCGTTGGCCACCCAAAGGGCGCGGGCTCCCGCCATGCGGCGACCTTCTGTGCAGACTGCACTGCGTAACTGATGTTTCATATCGTCTATTCTATTATTTCTTATTATCTAAATAACAAAAGCCTCCCTCAACAGATTGAGAAAGGCTAATATCCTATGCAACTAAAAGATAAAGTACAAATTGACATACACCGCCTTTCTCACGCTTTGGTTTCCACGACCACGACGCGAATCACATGTAGCACGCTAAGGGTAATAATCGATGTATGAAGCATCTTGTCTATTCTCTTTTTGTTTTATTCTCTCTTTATTAATTACGTCTCATTTTGCCTAAGACGCTGCAAAGGTATATGCTTTTTTATTAATTGCAAACAATTCGAAGAAAAAAATCACAAAAAAGTGATTATTCGTAAGGGAAGGGGTAGAAGATAATCGTTTTTTGTCAAAAAGTCGATGAAAAAACTCTTTTCTTGTTGTTGATGAGTTGAGTTGTTTCGGGTTGACAATGAGGCCGGAAACTAACCGAAGACCCCCTCTGTCCCCCTTAAAGGGGGATGACA
>CAMAMO010000112.1 GCA_945836915.1 uncultured Mediterranea sp. | reverse complement strand
CCCTTGAGCAACGGGCAGATGGTGATTCGCTGCGAGGCCTTAAAGGCTGGCGATTGCATCGTCACCTCCGGCGTTCACCGTCTGCAAGAGGGTGATGCTGTCACCCCGCTGCCTCAGACTTCGGCCACTAACGTGGGCGGACTTCTTTAACCCTCAAAAAAAGAACAAGCTATGGATATCAGTAAATGGGCATTCAATAACCGCAACCTGGTCTATTTTTTCATTGCGGTTCTGATAGCAGGCGGTGCCTACGCCTGCTACGACATGAGCAAGCTGGAAGACCCTGAAATCAAGGTGAAACTGGCCATGGTAGTCACCACCTACCCGGGGGCGTCTGCCCACGAAGTGGAGCTGGAGGTGACCGATGTGATTGAGAAACAGATTCGCACCATGAACCACATTGACAATGTGGAGAGTTACTCATACAACGACCTGTCGCTCATCCAAGTGGAGCTGACCACCACAACGCAAGACGCCGAAGTGGAGCAGTGCTGGGACATGCTGCGCCGCAAAGTGGGCCAAGCCGCTCTGCCCGATGGGGCTTCGCGACCTATCGTCAAGGATGATTTCGGCAACGTATTCGGCATGTTTTATGCCTTGACAGGCGACGGAATCTCTGAACGGGAGCTTTTTGACTATGCAGAATTAATCCAGCGCGAGGTGGGCAATATGGAGAATGTAGAACGCGTGGACCTCTACGGCAACCGCCCCGAGTGCATCTACATCTCCCTGCTGCAAGACCGCATGGCCACACTGGGTGTGAAACCTGCCGAAGTGCTCACCACCCTGAACGGCCAGAACAAGACTACCTACAGCGGCTACTTCGATAACGGCGACCAACGCATCCGCCTCCACGTGACTGACAAGTTCAAGACCGTTGCCGATATAGGCCAGATGCTCATCCAAGGCCACGACGATGACCAATTGCGCCTGAGCGACATTGCTCATATCGAAAAGGGGTATGAAGCACCCACCCGCAACGAGCTCTTCCGCAATGGCCAGCGCGCCATTGGCATCCTGATAGCCGCCGCAAGCGATGCCGACATTGTCAAGGTGGGTAGTGCCGTTGACCGACGTATCGAGCAACTCAAAGCCGAGCGTTTCCCTGCTGGCGTTGAGGTGGAGAAGGTCTTCTTCCAGCCGCAGCGTGTAGGCGAATCGTTAGGCACTTTTGTCATTAACCTGATTGAATCGGTAGTGATTGTAGTGCTGATTCTGATGTGGGCCATGGGATTCAAGAGTGGCCTGATTATTGGCATCAGCCTCGTCGTAACCGTCTTTGGCTCTTTCCTCTTCCTTCAAGCCCTGGATGGCACCATGCAGCGCGTTTCGCTCGGAGCCTTTATCTTAGCTATGGGTATGTTGGTAGATAACGCCATTGTGATTATCGACGGGATTCTGGTAAGCCTCAAGGCAGGTAAACCCCGTATGGAGGCCCTTACCGCCATTGGTCGCCAAACCGCCATGCCGCTATTAGGTGCCACGTTGATTGCCATCATCGCCTTCCTGCCTATCTTCCTCTCGCCCGACACCGCTGGTGTCTATACCCGCGACCTCTTCATCGTACTGGCCGTCTCTTTGTTGCTCAGCTGGGTACTCGCCCTGGTGCATGTACCCCTGATGGCCAACCGCAAGCTCCACCCAGAGCCTGATGCCACAGCCGACGGACAACCTGTCTATAAAGGATGGGCTTACAACACCCTGAAGCGACTGCTGCTCTTCGGCTTAAGCCACCGCTGGAGCATGGTTGTAGCCATGGTGGCGCTGCTCATCCTCTCAGGCATCGGTTTCCAGTTTATGCGTCAAGGCTTCTTCCCCGACATGGTCTATGACCAGCTCTACATGGAGTATAAACTGCCAGAAGGAACCAACTCCACCCAAGTGAAGAAGGATCTGCAGGAGATAACGCACTACCTGAAGAGTCGCAACGAGGTGACACAGATTACGATGTCGATAGGTGGCACCCCCGGACGTTATAACCTGGTACGTAGCGTAGCCAACCCCTCGCTGGCCTATGGCGAGCTGATTATCGACTTCACCTCACCTGAAGCGTTAGTGGATAACATGGACGAGATACAGACCTACCTCACCGCCCACTACCCACAAGCCTACGTCAAGCTGAAACGCTACAACCTGATGTTCAAGAAATACCCCATTGAAGCACAGTTCAATGGTCCTGATCCCGCCGTACTCCATCAGTTGGCCGACTCCGCCCGAGCCATCATGGAGCGCACCCCCGAGGTCTGCCTTATCACCACCGATTGGGAGCCCCAAGTGCCTGTCATGCAGATTGAATACGACCAAGCTGCCGCCCGTGCCCTTGGCCTGAGCCGCAGCGATGTCAGCATGTCGCTACTCACCATCGGTGGAGGCATCCCCATCGGCTCTTTCTACGACGGTCGCCATAAAGAGCGTATCAACCTGAAGTGCCTCGACGAAAACGGCCAACCGGTTGAGGAACTGACCAACGCACAGGTCTTCTCCACCCTCCCCTCGCTCAACGGTTTGATGACCGAAGAGATGATGGTAAAGTTGCGCAGCGGCAACATCTCGAAAGAGGAGTTGGTAGAGAGTCTGATAGGTAGCACCCCACTGCGTCAGGTGGCCAAGGAGATTCGTTTGGATTGGGAAGACCCCGTCATACCTCGCTACAATGGACAGCGTAGTCAGCGTGTACAGTGCTCGCCCATCCCCGGTGTTGAAACGGAAAAGGCTTGGCAGAAGGTTTCGACCCAAATCGAACAGATTCCCCTACCCAGCGGATACACACTGAGCTGGCAAGGTGAAAAAAATGCCAGCCAGCGCTCCATGAAGTACCTCTTCAAGAACTTCCCCTTGGCCATTATCCTGATGATTGCCATCCTCATTATGCTCTTCAAGGATTACCGCAAGCCGATGGTTATCTTCTGCTGCATACCCTTCGTCATCGTGGGTGTTGTAGCCGTGATGCTGCTTACGGGCAAGACCTTCAACTTCGTGGCCATTGTGGGCACCTTAGGACTGATTGGCATGCTGATCAAGAACGGCATTGTGCTGATGGACGAGATTACCCTACAGTTAGGTCGTGGCATCGAACCGACGCAAGCCTTGGTAGAGAGTGCCCAAAGCCGTCTGCGCCCCGTGATGATGGCTTCGCTCACCACTATATTGGGTATGATTCCGCTCCTTACCGACGCTATGTTCGGCTCACTGGCTGCCAGCATCATGGGCGGACTGCTCTTCGCTACACTCATCACCCTGCTCTTTATCCCCGTACTCTACGCCCTCTTCTTCCATATTCAGAACAAATAAACAGTATCCCCTTATGAATCCTATTAAAGCCATAATTTCCGCCCTCGGTCTCAGCCTCTTTACCCTCCATTCAATGGCCCAACAAGAGCCTCTGAACCCGCCAACGGTATCAGGCGAAAGTTGTCAGCTCACGTTAGTCACTTGCCGGCAGATGGCATTGAAGAATAATAAAGAGCTGGCTGCCGCCTCCAAACAGGTGGATTACGCCCGCTACACCACGCGCAGCTACCGCGCCCTCTTCCTACCCAACTTCTCACTCAATGGCAACGGCCTCTACAGCACCATTGATGGCAGCTTCGGCATTGCTGGAGGCAACCTACCCACCTTCTTGCCCAATGCTACAGGCCAGATGGTACCCAATGGCGGCTATGCCTACTTTCCCGGCATGAAGATGGATTATAAGGTGGGAATGGTCTATATGGGTGGCATCTCGGTGGAGCAACCTATCTACATGGGCGGAAAAATCAACGCCGCCTACCGCATTGCCAAGCAGAGTCTGCTGATGGCACAGGCCAACCAGACATTGACTGAACAGGAGGTGATTGTGGCCACCGATGAAGCCTACACGCTGGTAGTCAAAGCGCAGGAGATGCGCGAGGTGGCTCGCAGCTATCACGCCCTGCTGCAAGAGCTGATGAAGAATGTGGAGAGCGCTTACCGCCATGGCCTGAAGCCGAAGAATGACCTACTGAAGGTACAGGTCAAACTGAACGAGAGCGAGCTTAACATCCGCAAGGCAGAGAATGCCCTCCGTCTGGCCCAGATGAACCTCTGCCACTACATTGGTCTGCCGCTCATCACCGAGGTGAAAGCCGAGACCGACTTCCCCAACCTCCAGGAGATGGGTTCCCTGCAAACGCTCGACGTCTCTCGCCGTCCCGAGGCTGCCATCCTCGACCATCAGGTGGAGATAGCCCGTCAGCAGGTCAAGTTGAGCCGCAGCGAGG
The DNA here is from genome assembly GCA_945836915.1 of uncultured Mediterranea sp. Classification (GTDB taxonomy): domain Bacteria; phylum Bacteroidota; class Bacteroidia; order Bacteroidales; family Bacteroidaceae; genus Bacteroides. The sequence continues at coordinate 2,418 of CAMAMO010000112.1, read as the reverse complement.
CCCTTCCGCATATCGGGGTGAAGGGCGACTACAGCTATATGCATGGTTTGGAGATGAATGAGCGCAACCTGTTTAACAAGCCAGCCTTCACCGCCTTGCTCAACGTACAGATTCCGTTGTTCCACTTTGGAGAGCGCTATAATAAGATAAAAGCCGCCAAGGCCAAGTTGCAGCAAACGCAATTGGAGCGCGACAACCTCAATGAAAAGATGTTGCTCGAACTGACCCAGGCTGCCAATAACCTGGATGAGGCGATGATGGAATGCGAGATAGCAGAACGCTCACTGCGTCAGGCCGATGAAAACCGTCGCGTCAGCTACAATCAGTACAAAGCTGGCGTAGAGAGCCTTTCTGACCATTTGGAGGCCCAGGCACTCTGGCAACAGGCATGGCAGACCCACGTAGAGAGTCGCTACCAGCGCTATATCAGCTATCTGCAGTATCTGAAAGCTTCAGGAGAGCTCAACGTAGCGCCCTGATTACTCCTCTTCAGCGTTTGCCGCACGCAGGATGAAGGTGGTGGCTCCCAGTGTCACAATCGCCCCATCCTCAATACGGAGGCGCTCTTTATCCGCTAAGATTTCGTTATTTACAAACGTACCGGTCAAACTCGGGGCATCGCGCAACGTATAAACCACCTCGCCTGCCCCGTTTTTCCGTACATTCAGGATGCAGTGACGGCGGTCCATACTCATATCGTTAGTCTCGATAGGCACATCCACCTGTGTACCCACACAGTGGCGACCAATCACGTTATCGCCCTCCTTCAAGGGCAACACCTGTTTGTAGCCAAAGACATTCTCAATCACGGCGATGCTTCCCCACGCCTGGTCATAAGCTCGCTCGTCCAGTTTCTCCTCCTTTTGGCGCGGCTTCATAGGCGACTTACCCAAACGGATGCTGAACTGCTTCTTACAGTAATCACAAACAAACACCAAACTCTGACCTTCGGTATATTTAGTTTCATCGAAGGTCAGGTAATTCTCACACTTAGGACAACGGATTCGCTTCATTTCACTCTCAAATGTAATACCCAGGCACCGGCATACTTCGGCTCCTTTCTCAATCGTTCCATCGCTTGGCAAGCCTCTGCATGAGTGCCAAAACTCTGCAAGCTGACGCGATTCTTTCCATCACGCACAATGCAAGTAGCTCCTCTATGGCCCTGACTGATGAGTTGGTCACGCATCACAATGGCGTCCTTCTCAGTGGCCACACTGGCTACAATGAGGTGATAATTGGTTGCAGGCGCCTTCTTGGGTTCCACTTTCTGCACAGGCTTTGCTGCCACTGCAGGCCTCTTTTTTTCAGCAACCGGTTCTGCGGGTTTTGCTACTGCTATCACAGGTTTGGCTACTGCTTTTGGCGCAGGCTCTGTTTTCGTTGCGGCAGGCTTCTTAGCCTTCACCACCGTGCGCTCTACCACCACCGGTTTCTTCTCATCCTGCGTCAGCTTCACCTGCCGCATGGCTAATGATCGCCCCTCGATGGCACTGAACAACTCCGTGGGCATCACATGAGCATAATGAGCGGCGGTAACGTCGGTATTCTTCACCGGTGTAGAGAAGAAAAAGAAGAGCGCCCAAACGGCTGCAACTGCAGCGGCCGTATGTACCATGGCTCGGTTCAGTTTCACCACTACGGGTTGCTTCACCACATCGCTCAAAGATACCGTAGGCACCTTGGGTAACTGCCAGTTCCTCTTCCACCGATGGGTAGATGGCGTGCGTCTCGTTGGTGTGCGTAATATCAAGCGCTCTGTGGAGAGAGCCACCGTCTTCGGCTGTTCAGCCAGCAAAGGCATCTCGAAACTACCCAAACCGTAGAGCCATGAAGTGGTCAATCGGCTATCATAAGGCGAAAAATCAACAGAGCCACGGATTGACATCCGCAACTCTCCTACGTTAGCCAGTTCTGCGCACCCCTCTTCAAAGAGTCTCTCCTTAAGTTGAGACACCCATCGTTTCACCATCTTCTGCGCATCGCCAAAGTTGGTGCCATAGACCTCCATCACCGATTGCACCAGTAACCCATCGTTGAGGCGAAGCTGGGCATTGAAGCCAATGGTGCGCTGTGGGGGGATAAAGAGGTGACCTTCTGCATCATAAGAGGCCTCTGCATAGTGGGCCACAAAGCCGCCAAAGTCAGGAAGGATGACGCAGTCATTCTCCAGCAGCAGGAATTCGATATGTTGAGCCAGTTCAATCATAGGGGCAAAGATAGTACTTTTTTTGTTAGTTGTACACAAAAAGCAGAAAGATTTAAAAAAAAGATGCACAAGTTTGGTATTTATCAAAAAAAAGCCTACCTTTGCACCCGCTTTCCAAAAGAAAGCCTTCGGGGTGTAGCGCAGTCCGGTTAGCGCACCTGCTTTGGGAGCAGGGGGTCGTGGGTTCGAATCCCGCCACCCCGACAGAA
>CAMAMO010000111.1 GCA_945836915.1 uncultured Mediterranea sp. | reverse complement strand
TAAGGGTTTTTTCTTCAAACAGAAACCTTTCCGGCAATGTGCGGGTGTGGGTCGTAGTTCTCTAACTGGAAATCTTCGTATTTGAAGTCAAAGATGCTTTTCACCTCGGGGTTAATCTTCATCTGAGGCAGCGGTTTGGGCTCACGGGTGAGCTGTAATTTCACTTGATCCAGATGGTTCAGATAGATATGCGCATCGCCAAGGGTGTGGATAAAATCGCCAGCTATCAGGCCTGTAACCTGTGCCATCATCTGCAGTAGCAGGGCATACGAGGCGATGTTGAAGGGCACACCGAGGAAGATGTCGGCGCTACGCTGATAGAGCTGTAAGCTGAGCCTTCCGTTGGCTACGTAGAACTGGAAGAAAGCGTGGCAGGGTGGCAGATTCATCTGATTCAGATCGGCCACATTCCAGGCGCTCACAATGATGCGGCGCGAGTCAGGGTTCTTCTTGATGGTCTCCACCGCATCGCTGATCTGGTCGATAAAGCCCCCGTCATAAGTAGGCCATGAGCGCCATTGGTAACCGTAGATATGTCCCAGGTCACCATTGGCGTCGGCCCATTCATTCCATATCCTCACGCCATGTTCTTGCAAATACTTCACATTTGTGTCACCCTGCAGAAACCACAGCAGCTCGTAGATGATTGACTTGAGGTGCAGTTTCTTGGTGGTGAGGCAGGGAAAGCCCTCTTCCAGATTGAATCGCATCTGGTGGCCAAACACGCTGATGGTGCCTGTGCCTGTGCGGTCACTCTTTTCGCAGCCCTCTGTCAGGACGCGTTGAAGCAGGTCAAGATATTGTTTCATGGTGGTGTGAGGATATGGATTAAGGGATTAAAACATGGTAAGCAGTATCATCTGTCCTGCTAAGATACGTAGGAACATAGTGAGCGGATAGACTGTAGAGTAACCTACAGCAGGGGCGTCGTTACCGGCTGTCATGTTACTGTAAGCCAAGGCAGGCGGGTCGGTAGTACTACCAGCTATCAGACCCATTAGGGTGAAGTAATTAATCTTAAAGTAGAGACGGGCTATCAGGCCGATAATGAGCAGCGGAATCACTGTAATCAAGAAGCCATACCCTACGTAGAGCAGGCCGCTGCCCTCGACTACCGTTTGAACAAAGTGCTCACCAGCCTCGATACCCACGCTGGCCAGGAAGAGTACGATACCAATCTCACGCAGCATTAGGTTGGCACTCATCGTGGTGTAGGTTACCAAGTGCATCTTGTAGCCGAAGCGGCCAATCAAGATAGCCACTACCAGCGGACCGCCAGCCAAGCCCAGTTTGACAGGTGTAGGCATTCCGGGAATAGCGATAGGCAGACTACCGAAGAGAATACCGAGGAAGATACCCACAAAGATGGTTACGATATTAGGCGTATCAAGTCGTTTCAACTGGTTACCCAGCACGTTGCTCACTCGGTCAACGGCATCCTGCTGGCCCACCACCATCACGCGGTCGCCCACTTGGAGCGTCAGGTTAGGGGCGGCAAACAGGTCCATACCTGAACGGTTGACGCGGGTTACATTGACGCCATACATGCTACGGAAGTGCATATCGCCCAGCTTCTTACCATTGACGTCCGATTTGGTTACCAGGATGCGACGCGATACCATAGGCATATCTTGCTTCTCCCAATCCACCTCAATTTCACGGCCGATAAAGGCGGTTACAGCCGGTGCATCCTCTTCGCTACAAACGATGAAGAGTTGGTCGCCGATGTTGAAGGTGGTTTCATGGTTGGGGATGCTGACGTGGCCTTCGTGGCAGATACGTGAGCAGACGAATGGACGGCCCAGGAATTCTTTTACCTTAATTAGCGTCTTTCCTGAGATAGACTCGTTACGCACCTCCAGATGGAGAATGTGGGGCTTATGCTTGTTGCCGCTTTCGTTAGCGTGCAGTTCCGCTTCCTCTTTCTTGAAGTTGACGCGGCAGAGGTAACGTACGGCAATGATGGAGCCTATGATGCCTACTACACCCAGCGGATAGGCGCAGGCGTAACCCAGTGCAATGGGGTCACCCGTATAGTGGAGCTGGTTCAAGGCCTCGTTAGCAGCACCAAGACCGGGGGTGTTCGTTACTGCACCATAGAGAATACCCACAATCATAGGTAGGGGGATGGTGCCGTCTGCATAGTAGATGATGAGCGCCGTAGCGATGTTGAGCACCACGATGCCGAATGCTAGTCCGTTGAGTGTCATGCCTCCCTTTTTGAACGAGGTGAAGAACGAGGGACCCACCTGCAGACCGATGCAGAAGACAAAGAGTATCAGTCCGAACTCACGGATGAAATGGAGAATGTGCGTATCGCCTGTAAAGCCGAAGTGCCCCATTAAAATACCCATAAAGAGTACGAAGGTCACGCCCAGCGACACACCAAAAATCTTAATCTTACCCAGCAGTACGCCCACCGAGATAACAAGGGCGTAGAGGGCAACGATATGGGCCACTGACGAGGTGTCCCAAAGTAGCGTTTGTAACCAGTCCATAAGAAAAAAACTAAAATAATATGATACGTTATACATGAAAACGGCTGCAAAGTTACGGATTCTGGCCAAAGTGAGCAAGATGTACTATAAAAAATATCTAAAATCATCGCTACTTCATACATAATTACTATATTTGCATGTCTCTTTTGAACTTTAATTAATAGACAGACTATGGCAAACAAAAATGAAAAGCTCTTCTCTGACTTTCAACCCGTCTCAACTGAGAAGTGGATGGAGAAAGTGACAGCCGACCTGAAAGGCGCTGACTACGAGAAGAAACTCGTTTGGAAGACAAACGAAGGTTTTAAAGTGAAACCCTTCTATCGCCTGGAGGATCTGGAAGGTTTGAAGACCACAGAGGCTCTTCCTGGAGAGTTCCCCTATCTGCGCGGAACCAAGAAGGATGGAAACGCCTGGCTCGTTCGCCAGGAGATACGTGTGGACAATCCCGCCGAGGCCAATGCCAAGGCTAAGGATATCTTAAACAAAGGAGTCGATTCACTGGCATTCCATCTGAAGGCCAAAGATTTGAGCGAAGCCTATCTGGAGAGTCTGCTCGACGGTATCTGCGCTGAGTGTGTAGAGCTTAACTTCTCTACCTGTCAGGGGCATGTGGTTGAGTTGACTAACCTGTTGGTAGCTTACTACAAGCGTCATGACTACGACTTGACCAAGCTACGTGGCTCTATCGCTTACGACTTTATTGGCAAGATGCTCACTCGCGGTAAGGAGAAGGGTGATATTGTGGCTACCAGCAAAGCCCTGATTGAGGCTTCAGCCGAGCTGCCTAAATACCGTGTGATTAACGTCAATGCCCTCTCGCTCAACAACGCAGGCGCTTACATTTACCAGGAGCTGGGTTACGCACTGGCTTGGGGTAATGAGTATCTCCACCTGTTGACCGAGGCTGGCCTGCCCGCTGCCTTGGTGGCCAAGAAGATTAAGTTCAACTTCGGTATAAGCAGCAACTACTTCCTGGAGATTGCCAAGTTCCGTGCCGCCCGTATGCTTTGGGCTAACATTGTGGCTTCATACCATCCCCAGTGCATTCACGACTGCCCCAACAAGTCGCCCGAAGGCGAGTGCCGTTGCGCCGCCAAGATGGCCATTCATGCCGAGACCTCTACATTCAACCTCACCGTGTTCGACGCCTATGTCAACCTGCTTCGTACGCAGACTGAGGCGATGAGTGCAGCTCTGGCTGGTGTAGATTCAATGACTGTGGTACCCTTTGATAAGGCCTACCAGACGCCTGATGAGTTTAGCGAACGCCTGGCTCGCAACCAGCAGTTGCTGCTTAAGGAGGAGTCGCATTTCGACAAGGTGGTTGACCCCGCAGCAGGTTCCTATTACATTGAGAACCTTACCGTCAGCATCGCCGATCAGGCTTGGAAGCTCTTCCTTGCCGTTGAGGAGGAGGGAGGTATGTACGCCGCCGTCAAGGCTGGCAAGGTACAGGACGCTGTGAATGAGAGTAATGCCGCCCGTCATGCCGCCGTGGCCAAGCGTAAGGAGATTCTGCTGGGTACCAACCAATATCCTAACTTCACTGAACGTGCAGAAGGCAAGCAGCCCGTTGAGGCTACCTGCTGCTGCGGCGACAAGGAGAGCAGTTGCGCCAAGGATACGAAGGTGCTCGACACCAGCCGCGCAGCCAGCGAGTTTGAAGCCCTCCGCCTTGAAACCGAGCAGAGCGGCAAACGACCCAAGGCCTTCATGCTCACCATCGGCAATCTGGCCATGCGTCAGGCCCGTGCCCAGTTCTCATGCAACTTTCTGGCTTGTGCCGGTTACGAGGTGGTCGATAACCTCGGTTTTGCCAGTGTAGAAGAAGGTATTGAAGCCGCCCTGGCCGCCAAGGCTGATATCGTGGTACTCTGCTCAAGCGACGATGAGTATGCTGAATACGCCATCCCCGCCTACCAGCAGCTGGCCAGTCGCGCCATGTTCGTAGTAGCAGGAGCTCCCGCCTGCATGCCCGAACTTCAGGCAGCTGGCATTGAAAACTTCATCCACGTGCGTGTCAATGTCCTCGAGACCTTGAAAGCATACAATAAGATTTTATTATAATGTGTAGAAATCATGAGACAGAATTTTAAAAATCTCGATATATATGCTGCTTTCCAGCCTAAAAACGGCATGGAGTGGCAGAAAGCCAATGGGATTGAACCCAATTGGAAGACACCCGAACACATTGAGGTGAAGCCTGTATATACCAAGGAGGACCTTGAAGGGATGGAGCATCTTGACTTTGCCGCAGGTATTCCGCCCTATCTGCGTGGTCCCTATTCCGTGATGTACACGCTACGCCCTTGGACTATCCGTCAGTATGCTGGCTTCTCTACGGCCGAGGAGTCGAACGCCTTCTATCGCCGCAACCTAGCCAGCGGTCAGAAGGGCCTCTCTGTAGCCTTCGACCTCCCCACACACCGCGGTTACGACCCAGACAACGAACGTGTGGTGGGCGATGTAGGTAAGGCTGGCGTATCTATCTGTTCATTAGAGAATATGAAGGTGCTCTTCGATGGTATTCCTTTGAACAAGATGTCCGTCTCTATGACGATGAACGGTGCTGTATTACCCGTCATGGCCTTCTACATCAATGCCGGACTGGAGCAAGGTGCCAAGCTGGAAGAGATGGCCGGTACCATTCAAAACGATATCTTGAAGGAGTTCATGGTGCGTAACACCTACATCTATCCCCCTTCGTTCTCGATGAAGATTATCAGCGATATCTTTGAATATACCTCGCAGAAGATGCCTAAGTTCAACAGCATCTCTATCTCCGGTTACCATATGCAGGAGGCTGGCGCTACGGCTGACATCGAGTTGGCATACACACTGAGCGACGGTCTGGAGTATCTGCGTGCCGGTGTGGCTGCGGGCCTTGATATTGACGCCTTTGCACCGCGCCTCTCCTTCTTCTGGGCTATCGGTACCAACCACTTCATGGAGATTGCCAAGATGCGTGCCGCCCGTATGCTGTGGGCCAAGATTGTGAAGCAGTTCAATCCCAAGAACCCCAAATCGCTGGCTCTGCGTACCCACTCACAGACTTCTGGTTGGTCGCTCACAGAGCAAGACCCCTTCAACAATGTGGGCCGTACCTGTATCGAGGCTATGGCCGCAGCGTTGGGTCATACCCAGTCGCTCCACACCAACGCCCTCGACGAGGCTATTGCTCTGCCCACCGACTTCTCTGCTCGTATCGCCCGTAACACCCAGATTTATATCCAGGAGGAGACCAACATCTGCAAGAATGTGGATCCTTGGGGCGGTTCATACTATGTAGAGACGCTCACAAACGAGATTGCTCACAAGGCTTGGGAGCATATCCAAGAGATTGAGAAACTGGGCGGCATGGCCAAGGCTATTGAGACTGGTATCCCCAAGATGCGTATCGAGGAGGCTGCTGCACGCACTCAAGCTCGTATCGACAGCGGTACGCAGACCATTGTAGGCGTTAACAAGTACCGTTTGGAGAAGGAGGCCCCCATTGATATCTTAGAGATTGACAACACCGCCGTACGTCAGGAACAGATTGAGAACCTGCGCCGCATCCGCGAAGGCCGTAACCAGGCTGAGGTGGATAAGGCACTCGATGCTATTACCGAGTGCGTCAAGACTGGCAAGGGTAACCTGCTCGAGTTGGCTGTTGAAGCCGCTCACGTCAGAGCTACATTGGGTGAAATCTCCATGGCTTGCGAAAAGGTGGTAGGACGTTATAAAGCAATTATTAGAACTATTTCAGGCGTGTATTCATCAGAAAGTAAAGCAGATGCCGACTTTGAGAAGGCCTGCAAGTTGTGCGAAAAGTTCGCCAAGAAGGAGGGTCGTCAGCCCCGTATCATGATTGCCAAGATGGGTCAGGACGGTCACGACCGCGGTGCCAAGGTGGTTGCTACGGGTTATGCAGACTGTGGTTTCGATGTAGATATGGGTCCGCTCTTCCAGACACCCGCCGAGGCTGCTCGCGAGGCGGTAGAAAACGACGTTCACGTGGTAGGTGTTTCTTCACTGGCTGCCGGACACAAGACGCTCGTGCCTCAGATTATAGAGGAGTTGAAGCGCCTTGGCCGTGAGGATATCGTTGTGATTGCTGGTGGTGTTATTCCCGCTCAGGATTACGACTTCCTCTATAAGGCTGGTGTAGCTGCTATCTTCGGTCCTGGTACCAACGTGGCTCACTCAGCTTGCCAGATT
>CAMAMO010000110.1 GCA_945836915.1 uncultured Mediterranea sp. | reverse complement strand
GGTCTGGGCCCTCATAACCTGCTACTCGCGCATCTACTTAGGCGTCCACTACCCAGGCGACCTGCTGGTAGGTGCTCTGATAGGCGTCGCCAGCGCCAGCGCAGTCTATTACCCCCTAACCCAACTGCTGAAATGGGAAGAGAACCGCCGCCCCCAAGCGTCTGCATCAAGCGTAAGCCAAGGTGCAGTGAATACAAATCAAGTCGTCACACTGCAGGGCTGGGCATTTCCCATTGCAATAGGGCTAATCACCCTATTGGGGATAGCCATCTACAGCTTCTTCGTAAGCTAAGTCCATAAAGAGTTCTAACCCTTCGTATGCGTTGTTGAGTATATCCATCTTTTACTAAATTAGATGTGTTACACTGAGTTTTGAATAGTATTTGCTAAAGCCTAACGCCATGGCGTTGGCACAAAAATCAAAATACTTGCTCTTGAAATCAGACAGATTCTATATAGCCAGAATAAGACAACCTCTACTCCCCACGGTCTATGGAGTTCTGCCAGCTGCATCGCTTCATAAAAACCACATTTAGCGGAAAAGGCGAATCCGTTTGTGCCAAAAGTGCCAAAGTGCTTATATCCCTATATATGAAAAATAGCTTATTTCCGTTTTAATAAAAAGGAAAAGGATAAAGGCACAAGTGGCACAAACTCAAGCCCAGGCCGGGGGCACTTGGCGCTAATGGCGCTAACTCAGGTAAGGCCTTCTCAGATAAAGACAATCTGGCAGAGATTTCCTGGACTTCAATAAAGAGGGAATTGAGGAATAAGGAGGCTGCTCTAAGGTAGATCTAAGGTAACTCCCAAGTTCCTCCCAAGTCACTCTAATCTTCCTCTAATCCCAGATTAGAGAATCGTTAGAGAAACATTAGAGAGACATTAGAGTTTGATTAGAGCTATGAGGGAGGAGGGCCTTATTAGGGTGCTAAAGCTCAATCTTCTGGTCGCAGGCTTCAATGATGGTGGCGTGGTGAGTGACAAAAAGGATGCTCTTTCCATGACCTGCGGCACGCAAACGGTTCATGCAACGGGGAAACGCAATGAAGCCTCACAAAACTGCTGACGGTTCTGCAGCTGATAGGTTAAGCGGCTGTTGCGCGACAGAATCTGGATGATGTGCGCCTCCCTCACCAAGGAAAATGATGCGGCAACACGCCTCGTCCTAATCAAAGTTTATTCTCTGAGCTGGATCCCTATCGACAGAGGGTGTATTAGCAGCAGCCCCCCCCCATCGGCAATCTGAAAACAGAGCACAATGGGGGGGTATCTGCTATACTCCTTTATCCAGTAAACGGAAGGGGGCAAAGCTATTACTCAACAGACGGTCAACCTGGTAGGAACTCTCGTCAATGAGCATAACGCCATATGAACCAATGGCATATCGTACGTAGAGAGTCAAGGAAAAATCAGTCGATGTAGCGTTCGATGGTTTGAGCGCGATCGGGACCTACTGAAACAATCTTAATGGGTACACCCAGTTGATCCTCCAGGAAGCTGAGGTAGGCGTTGAACTCCTCAGGAAATTCGTCCTCGCTCTGCATGCTGGTCATATCAGTCTGCCATCCGGGTAGTTCCACATAGACAGGCTCCATACCCTCGTTGACATCGAAGGGGAAGTAGTCTATCTCCTCGCCGTTATGACGGTAAGCTACGCAGGCCTTAATGGTCTCAAATGTGTCGAGCACGTCGCTCTTCATCATGATGAGCTTCGTGACACCGTCCACCATAATAGCATACTTGAGCGCTACCAAGTCAATCCATCCGCAACGACGCTTGCGGCCAGTTACAGAACCAAACTCATGGCCCAGGGTGCAAATCTTATCTCCAATCTCATCAAAGAGCTCGGTAGGGAATGGTCCTGCACCTACGCGGGTACAATATGCCTTGAAGATACCATAGACCTCGCCAATCTTATTGGGAGCTACACCCAGACCTGTGCAAGCACCTGCACAAATCGTGTTAGAGGAGGTGACAAAGGGGTATGAACCGAAATCTACGTCGAGCATGGTTCCTTGTGCACCCTCGCAGAGTACACTCTTGCCATTCTTCAGCAGGTTATTCATCTCATGCTCGCTATCTACAATGGCAAAACTCTTCAGATAGTCAATACCCTCGAACCACACCTTCTCAGCCTCAGCCAGGTCGTAACTGTAATTCAAGCTCTTCAGAATCTGTTCATGGCGTGCCTTAGCGGCAGCATATTTTGCCTCAAAATCGTGTAAGATGTCGCCCACACGCAGACCGGTACGACTCACCTTGTCGGTATAGGTAGGGCCAATACCCTTGCCGGTAGTACCCACCTTAGCGTCACCCTTGGCAGCCTCGTATGCGGCGTCGAGCAGACGGTGCGTAGGTAGGATGAGGTGCGCCTTCTTCGAGATATGGAGGCGCTGCTTCAGGTTGTGACCAGATGCCTCGAGTGCCTCAGCCTCAGCCTTGAACAGGGCGGGGTCGAGCACCACGCCGTTACCGATAATATTGACTTTATCCCCCTGGAAAATGCCCGAAGGAATGGAGCGAAGAACATACTTTTGGCCTTCAAACTCCAGCGTATGACCCGCATTGGGGCCACCTTGGAAGCGAGCTACGACATCGTACTTGGGTGTCAGGACATCGACCACCTTGCCTTTGCCCTCGTCGCCCCATTGCAATCCTAACAAAACATCTACTTTCATTTCTCTTTTTTCTTTATTTGATCTTTTAGTTTTCGTTTATTGGCACGGTTGCACTTGGTGCACAGTCCGTAAAGATAGAGTGAATAGTGTGAGAGCACAAAGCGGTTATGCTTACTCCCTTCGATGACCTGACGCAATGCATCATCCTGCACCTCCTCCACCTTTCCACATTGGGTGCAGATCTGGTGATGATGGGTGTAGCTATTGTAACAGCGCTCATACTGGGTGTCATGGCCAAACTTGTGCTTGACCACCAGATGAGCGTCTTGAAGAAGAAGGATGGTGTTGTAGAGAGTGGCGCGACTGACGCGGAAATTCTCTTCGTTGGCCAAACGGTCAAAGAGTGTATCGATATCAAAATGGGTGTCGAAAGAGTAGATAGTATCGAGTATAGCGTAGCGTTCGGGCGTCTTGCGATGTCCGTGCAGGCTTAGGTATTCAGTGAATATCTGCCTTACCATCTCCTTGTTTTTTTGACTATCCATGGTTTTTGTTCACACTTCACAGCGTACAAAGTTAATCGTTTTTTGTGGAATGCAAATCAAAAAGAGCGATTATTTCGTAAAAAAGAGAGCAACTTCTTGTTCCACGAGCTGATAAAGCTGCTGTTCGGCCTCATTTGAGCTATTTTTCAACCCTTCAATACGCCGACAGAGGGTAAAAGCATGTGCGTCGCTGCTCTGGATGTAGCGACGCAATAAAGCTGATGCCGCACTGCGAACTACGTAGGGACCAGCCACAAAGGCGGTAAGGGATTGATCAAGCAGTTCGTTCTCCGCCCGTTCAGTCAGGTCGCCCTTCTTCATCAGCAACCGCGCTGCCGTGAGCAGTCCGCAGGCCTGCGTCATAGGCTCCTCAGAAGCCATCCATTGCAGGGACTTCTGAGGAGCGTAGGGCAGGTGTTGGAAGAGGTTCATGCTAGCCAGCTCGGCTATTTCTTGAGTAGTAATGCGCTCCACCCAAATATCAGCGATTTCGGGGTAGAAGCTCTCGATGGGTTGCAGCAGCGTGGCCAGGATCTTGCACTCGCGTATCTCCTCTTTCCAGAGGGCTTGAGCCAGTTGGTGATCCTTGGGGAATAAGGCGGCTATCTCCTTGATACGAGGCAGCTCTACACCGAAGTTGAGTTTATAGACCAGCCCCTTCTCGCGCATGCTTTGAGAAGCCGCTCCGTTCATAGCCAGACGAAGCTGGGTCTTGATGGCCTTGAGCTGATCATGCAGCATGTTTGTTTCACTCATATATTTATCTTTTTGAACCTCTTTTCGATGATATTTCTTTAATGAATAAGCGTAGCGTAGTCGCGGCTGTAGCGCAACATCTGTTCTGCATATCCTTCGTCGTAGGTTACCTTAACATCTGTGATGCGTCCCTCAGCATCGGTCACCGCCTCGTAGCGTGGGTTGACGAAGCCTTTGTAAGGGGCCAGGTTAAGGCGCTTGTAGCGGTCGAGCACCTCGGCGTGGAGCGTGGGGTCCACCTTCACAGCGTAGGTCTCAACAAGGTCGCGGGCGGCAGTAAAGTCACCGGTTGACTTGATGCGCTGGATTTCGCTGAGCAGCTGGCCAAAGAGGGTGCGCACCTTTTCGTAGTCGTTAACCACCACGTAGGTTTTGCCGTCGCGCTTCACCATCTCGACCACCTTATCGGCCTTGCCCTGCTCATAGACCCAACGAGCGATGAGCTGACGGTTGCGCATGTGAGCCTCCTCGACTTGATTACCGGGTTCGATACGTACCAGCTGGGTCATCAAGCCATTCATCAGGAAGCTGTAGTATTCAGCCTTGTAGGCCTCATCATTGGGGGTCAAGCCCAGCTCAACCAGCTTATGGTCGGCTACATAGTAGAGACCGAAAAGATCGGCACGGGCCTCCTCGATGGTAGAGCCATAGGCCTTGAGGGCATCGGGATCTACGCCGGGCAGTAGCTTGCCTGAGCCGTGACCTAAGCATTCATGCAGGTCGGTATGGAGGTTGCCAGTCAGGTCGCCATAGCTCTCCAGCAGGCGCAACTCCTCGGGGCTGGCTACAAACTCTTCGCTGAAACCATTACCATGAGCAGCCTTGTTGTAGGCATCGGTGATGTTACCAATCGTCACCGATTTCGAGCCATGAGCGCTGCGAATCCAGTTGGCGTTGGGCAGGTTGATGCCGATGGCAGTGGCTGGGTAGAGGTCACCCGCCAAGATGGCGGCGGTGATTACCTTGGCGCTGACACCCTTCACCTCCTCTTTTTTGAACTGCTTATCTACAGGAGAGTGATCTTCAAACCACTGGGCATTCTGGCTAATCAGTTCGGTGCGGCGAGTAGCCTCCAAATCTTTGAAGTTAACCAACGACTCCCAGCTGGCCTTCATGCCCAAGGGGTCACCATAACTTTCGGTGAAACCGTTAACAAAATCAATGCGTGAGTTGAGGTCCTTAACCCACAGGATGGCGTACTCATCGAAAGTCTTCAGGTCACCCGTCTGGTAAAAGGCTATCAGTTTCTCAATCACAGCCTTCTGTTCCGGTGTTTCGGCCACATTCTGAGCCTTCTGCAACCAATAGACAATCTTCTCCAAGGCCTCACCATAGAGTCCTCCTACTTTCCACACCTTCTCCTGTACCTTACCGTTCTCCTTGACTAACTTGGAGTTGAGTCCATAGGAGATAGGGGTAGGATCCTTTGGATCTTTCATGGCACCATAAAAAGCCTCCGCCTCTGCCTGGGTTACACCCTCGTAATAGTTGCATGCCGAGGTGAGCACCAGGTCTTCGCCATCAGCCTGATTGACGCGCTTGGGCATCACAGCGGGATCAAAGATCACGGGGAAGAGTTGGTCGCAAAGTTGCGCCACGCTCTCTCCTTCAGCCAGCGGAAGGGTTGACGCATCCACACCGTTCACCGCCTGACGCAAGAAGTCGGCACTGAAACCGGGCACAAACTTCTCGCAGCCGTAGTGGTGGTGTATGCCGTTTGAGAACCAAACACGCTTGAGGTAAACCTCCATGGCCTGGAAATCGGCCGACTGGCGGTCGCCTTGATAACCTGTATAGACCGCTTCGAGCATCTTTCGGATGCGCAAGTTGTACTTACCATTCTGATCGAAAAGAATATCGCGTCCTTGAAGGGCTGCCTCAGTAAGATAATAAACTAACTCCTTTTGCTGGAGTGAGAGGGACTCAAAGCCAGGTACCCGGTAACGGAGTATCTGTAAATCTGCAAATTTTTCCACGTTGTAACTAAAATTTTCGACCTCGCCAGAGGTCTTGGTTGGACTACCGCACGAGGCACAAAAAAGGCAAGCGGCAAACATCATGGTCAATGAATTCTTCATGTTAAAAAATATATAAGATAGAATCATAAAAAAAGGCCGCAAGTTGCGGCCTTTACCTAAGTGAAATTATTTCTTCTTAGTATCCTTATCCGCAAAGCGCTTACGATAGCCATTTGGCGTTTCACCCAGATTCTTATAGAAAGCTGCATAGAACGACTGGCGGTTAGCAAAACCTACCATTGTGCTTATTTCCTCAATGGTCTTATCAGCATAGCGCTTGTCAGTAAGCAGGTGCTGAGCTTCCTTGACACGATACTCGTTCAAGAGACATGAATAATTCATGCCAAAACGCGAATTCACCACGGCCGACAAGTAACGGGTATTAGTTTGAAGTTCCTCTGCCAAAGCTTTCGCTGAGAAGGCTGCATCACGGTAACGCTTCTGAAGAACGACAATTTCCATAATCTTGTCATACAACTCATCTGCCAGTTCCGGACGAATCAAGGAGCGATAAGCAGCATCCTTGTTTTTCTTTTCTCTCAGGTTGTAGGGCTTCTTACGAGGCTCTTCTACTTGTTTCTTTTCTTCTACATCACTCATAGTTCATTTTTTTATTATTGGGAAGAGTATTCTTAAAATTTTGTGTCTCTATTCGCATAAAGACGTCACAAATTTGCAATTTATTTTTCATTTGCGCAATAAATGCATCAGAAAAAAAGGAAAAACGATACATCTTTTGACCAAAATTAAATGGTTTACGACCTTTTTACCCCCCCCCTTAACAGCATTTATAACAATAATACCTATCTTTGTGCTCAGAATA
>CAMAMO010000109.1 GCA_945836915.1 uncultured Mediterranea sp. | reverse complement strand
GAGGCACCGTGCTCGATGGCTTGGGTGATGTATGCCTTGGCTTGGGCCACGGCTTGATGGATGGGCTGGCCTTGGGCCAATAGGGTGGCTATGGCAGAGGAGAGGGTGCAGCCGGTACCGTGGAGGTTGTGACTGGGGCACTTGGCACTGGTGTAACGATGGACCTCAGTGGCATTGCAGAGCAGGTCGCACATCTCATTCCCCACTAAGTGGCCGCCTTTGACCAAAACCCAGCAACCGTAGCGCTGAGCTAACAACTCTCCTCCCTGTGCCATCTCTTCGGGAGTGGTGAGGGGGTACCCCAGCAGCAGAGAGGCTTCATGCAGGTTGGGGGTGATGAGGGTGCAACGGGGAAATAGCTGGCTTTCGATGGCTTGGATAGTGGCCTCGGTCATCAGCCGGCGGCCGCTGGTAGAGATCATCACGGGGTCGTAAACTACATACGTAGGTCGGTAGAGGACAATGGCATCGGCTATGGCGGCTACAATCGCCTCATTGTGAACCATGCCAATCTTGAGTGCGGCGGGATGTAGGTCTTCCATTACGGAACGTATCTGGCTGGCTACCACCTCCTGTGGAAGCGGATAGACGCCCTGCACCCCTAAGGTGTTCTGCGAGGTGATGGCGGTGATGGCAGCTGCGGCATAGCCACCAAGGGCCGAGATGGTCTTGATATCGGCCTGTATGCCCGCTCCCCCTGAAGGGTCAGAGCCGGCAATGGAGAAGATGATGGAAGGGGTTTTCATAGGCTAACAGCTCTTTGCAAGGCGTGAAAGTGGGGAATAAACTGTTCAGATGGCTGATTCCAGACATCACCCAAAAGGGCCACACCGCCAAAGCCTATCGCTTTCAGCGTGGCTATACGGCTCTGGTCAATCCCACCTAAAGCAATCACCCGCTGGTCGATAATTCCAGCGGCGGCAGCTTGTACCAGCTCCTCGTGGCTAAAGCCCGAAACGTAACCAGCCTTGGAGATGCTGTCGAAGATGGGACTGAGGAAGAGGTAGTCGCTCTCGTCCTTCCATTGCTTCACCTCGGCTACTGAGTGGCATGACCGGCTGATTTGCCCCTGATAGCCATTGGGCGCATCGGGGTGGCGACGGTTGAGGTGAAGTCCA
The DNA here is from genome assembly GCA_945836915.1 of uncultured Mediterranea sp. GTDB lineage: Bacteria > Bacteroidota > Bacteroidia > Bacteroidales > Bacteroidaceae > Bacteroides. The sequence goes on along the minus strand of CAMAMO010000109.1, from coordinate 5,831 downwards.
CGTACGGGGTAGCTGGCTGCCAGCTGGAACTGGTCGTGGAGCACGATGCGGGGCCAATAGTGCGCCTCAATCTGGTTGAGCAACGTGCGTATGGCCTCTTCCGAAGCCTCCGGCTTGCGCAGATGGAGGATAGAGAGACCGGCGCTGCAGAGGGCATTGATCTGCGTGGCTTCGCCCTTGTAGAGATGGGGCTGGGTGATGACTATCAGTTTCATAGGTCGATGAGATAGGTTTGCATGGTGCGCAGGTCAATGGTCCAGAGGCGGTCAACCAGCGGCTCGCCCACGTGGCAGATTAGCTTGATGACCTCGGCTGCCTCCACACACCCCACAATGCCGGGGGTGACGCCAATCACCGCTTTCGAGGGGTGGGGCATAGCAAGGGTGGCGGCTTCGTCAGGGTAGAGGGTGCGGTAGCTGCTGCGCGAGGTACCGTCGTTGGGGAAGACGGAGACCTGTCCCTCGAAACCGCAGATGCCACCATAGATGTAGGGGATGCCTCGCTTGGCGCAGTGGTCGTTGATGAGGAACCGTGTGGCGAAATTGTCGCATCCATCCACAACAAGGTCGTATTGGCAGAGTATCTCATCGATAGTTTCCGCCGTAAGCCGTTGTGGATAAGGGTGGATGGTGATGGAACTATTCAGTTGGCAGAGCCGACGGGCGGCACAGAGGGCTTTTGGCTGGCCCACCTCCTGCTCCGTATAGAGAATCTGGCGCTGCAGGTTGCTGAGGCTGACGCAGTCGTCATCCACCAGGCCAAGGCACCCCACACCGGCTCCGGCCAGATAGAGGGCGATGGGCGAACCGAGTCCGCCAACGCCGACAATCAGAACACGGGCTTGGCTGAGGAGGGCCTGTCCCTCTTCGCCTATCTCGGGGAGGGCTATCTGCCGTTGGTAACGCTCCATGTTCATAGGGTGGTAGCAGTTGTGAAAGGTTTGACGAGGTCGAACGAGGCGTCCCAATCCTTCCACACCGGCTCGCGGCCTAAGGCTTTGAGGGCGGCATCAATCTCGGAGGCTTTTCGCTCATCGCTGACATGGAACTGCTCCAAGGCCTGAGGATAGGTGTAATAGCCGCCGGGTTCGGTCTTGCTTTCGGCGCTCATCGTGGTAACGCCCAGCGTAGCCATGTGGTCGCGGATATGGGCCGGTTCGCGGGTGGAGTAGGAGATATCGACATCGTGGTCAAAAATGCGCATGGCAAAGGTGACCTGAGCCAGTTCACGGTCGCTCATCACCACGTTGGGCTGGAAGCCTCCATTCTCTGACGGACGCATGCGGGGGAAGTTGACGCTATACTTCGTGCGCCAGTAGTGTTTCTGCAGGTAGCGCAAGTGGTAGGCCATCATGGTGATGTCTGTGCGCCACTCCTTCTCCAACCCAATCAGCACACCCATACCGATGGAGTGCACGCCGGCCTGGCCCATACGGTCAAAACCGTTGAGGCGCCACTCAAACTTCGACTTCATGCCGCGCGGGTGGTAAATGTTGTAGTGGGCCCGGTTGTAGGTCTCTTGGAAACAGATGACGCCATTCATGCCATGGCGTGTCAGCTCGGCATACTCCTCAGTCTTGAGGGGCATCACCTCAATCTTCAGGTTGCTGAAGTAGGGCTTTGCTAGGTCGAGGGCGCGTGACAGGTAGGGCACACCGGCCTTTGCGGGGTTCTCGCCCGTAACCAACAGCAGATTCTCAAAGGGGGCCAGCTGCTTGATGGCCTTGTACTCGTTGACCATTTCCTCCTCCGTCAGGATGGTGCGCTTCATGGGGTTACTGATGTGGAAGCCGCAATAGACGCACGAGTTGGTGCACGAGTTGGTGAGGTAGAGGGGGATGAACATCGAGATGGTGCGTCCGAACCGCTCCTCGGTGTATTTCTTGCTAAGGCGGGCCATCGTCTCCAGATAAGGTGCCGCAGCGGGTGAGATGAGGGCCATGAAGTCCTCGATGTCGCAGTGGGACTTGCTTAACGCACGGCGTACATCGCCCGCTGTCTTACGGGCGATGCGCTCCGTGGTCTCTTCCCACGATATTTGATCTAATTCTTCGCTAAACATGTGGTTTCGATTTTAGATTTTCTTGATGTCGCGGCTCAACTTCATGGCGCAGAAGTTGGGGCCGCACATGGTGCAGTATTCACCGTCGGTGTGGCGTCCCTCCTGGAAGTACTCCAAGGCGCGGTCGGGGTCCAGACTGAGGTGGAACTGGTCGCGCCAACGGAACTCGTAGCGGGCCTTACTCAAGGCGTTGTCGCGAATCTGTGCACCGGGGTGTCCCTTGGCCAAATCAGCGGCATGGGCTGCTATCTTGTAGGTGATGACGCCGGTGCGTACATCCTCTTTGTTGGGTAAACCCAAGTGCTCCTTGGGGGTCACGTAGCAGAGCATGGCGGTACCCAGCCAGCCAATCTGCGCCGCTCCAATGGCTGAGGTGATGTGGTCATAACCGGGGGCGATGTCGGTAACTAACGGACCGAGGGTATAGAAGGGGGCGTTGTGGCAGTGGCTGATCTGGCGCTCCATGTTCTCTTTGATCTTATGCAAGGGCACGTGGCCAGGGCCTTCGATAAAGGCTTGAACATTCTTCTCCCAAGCGCGCAGTACCAGTTCGCCCATGGTGTCGAGCTCGGCAAACTGGGCCTCGTCGTTAGCGTCAGCTGTACAGCCGGGGCGCAGTCCGTCGCCTAATGAGACGGCTACATCGTATTGGGCCAGAATATCGCAGATGTCATCGAAGTGCTCGTAGAGGAAACTCTCGCGGTCGTGTACAAGGCACCACTTGCTCATGATGCTACCGCCGCGGCTTACGATGCCACAGAGACGTTTGTCGGCCAGGTGGACATTCTGACGGCGGATACCGGCATGGATGGTGAAGTAATCCACACCCTGTTCGCACTGTTCAATCAGCGTATCGCGGTAAATCTCCCAAGTCAGGTCCTCCACCTTGCCGTTCACCTTCTCCAGGGCCTGATAGATGGGTACGGTACCTACGGGCACGGGGCAGTTGCGCACAATCCATTCACGCGTTTCGTGAATGTTGGCACCCGTAGAGAGATCCATCAGCGTATCACCGCCCCATTTGCAGCTCCACACCGCCTTCTCCACCTCTTCATCGATGCTTGATGTCGTGGCTGAGTTGCCGATATTGGTGTTAATCTTAACCAGGAAGTTGCGGCCAATAATCATCGGTTCGCTCTCCGGATGGTTGATGTTAGCAGGCAGAACGGCACGACCGGCAGCAATCTCGTCGCGCACAAACTCGGGGGTGATGTGGGTCTCAATACCCAGCTCGCGGCAATTCATGTTTTCGCGGATGGAGACGTACTCCATTTCGGGGGTGATGATGCCGGCCTTGGCGTAGGCCATTTGGGTAATAGCCTTGCCCGCCTTGGCGCGGTAGGGCAGGGCGATATGCTCAAAGCGAAGGTGGTCCAGACTCTTGTCGTCGCGGCGCATACGGCCATATTCGCTGGTGATGGAGGGAAGTTGTTCCACATCGCCACGGCCGGTAATCCAGCTTTCGCGCATACGGGGCAGACCCTTCTTCAAATCAATTTGCATGTCGGGGTCACTGAAGGGACCGCTGGTGTCGTAGATATAGACGGGGTCGTTGGGGGTCATTACCTTCTCCCCGTTCACTATTTCGACCGAGGGGGTGAGGTTCACTTTCTGCATACCCACGCGGATGTAGGGGAAGAGCTGACCGCTCATGTAGGCCTTTTCGGCGTGTGCATAGGGCTTGTTGTCCTTTTCCATAAGAATATGTTTTGGGGGATTAGTCGTTTAAGAATGCAGTAAGGGGAGAACTGGCTTCAGCCACCAATGAATCGGCTACGGTTCCCAATCCGGCTTCGTATGCCTGACGGCCAGCCTCTACGGCAGCTTTGAAGGCCTTGGCCATGGCTACAGGGTCGCCAGCCACGGCAATGGCGGTATTCACTAAGCAGGCTGAGGCACCCATCTCCATCGCCTCAGCGGCATGGCTGGGAGCGCCGATACCAGCATCGACAATCACAGGGATGTTAGCTTGCTCAATGATAATACGCAGGAAGTCCCTGGTTTGCAACCCCTTGTTGGTACCGATCGGAGCACCTAAGGGCATCACGGTAGCCGCACCGGCCTCTTCCAAATGTTTGCAGAGGGTGGGGTCGGCCTGACAGTAGGGGAGGACAACAAAGCCCAGCTTGACCAACTGCTCGGTAGCTTTCAAAGTCTCGATAGAGTCGGGCAAGAGATAGCGGGGATCAGGGTGAATCTCCAATTTCAACCAGTTGGTACCAAAGGCCTCACGGGCCATCTGAGCGGCAAAGACCGCCTCTTCGGCGTTGCGCACACCGCTGGTGTTGGGCAGTAGCTGAATATGGGGATGGAGGACATGCTTCAGCATATCGTCCTCTTTATCTCCCAGTTCGATACGCTTCATGGCTACGGTAACCATCTCGGTGCCCGAGGCTAAGATAGCCTCCTCCATCAGATGGCTTGAATCAAATTTGCCTGTTCCCAGAAAGAGACGGGAACTGAACGTGCGTTCGGCAATGACTAAATTTTCCATATCTGTTTTCTGTTTTGAGTTTTTTAGAGTGGATGAATCAGTTGCACCACTTGGTGCATGGTGGCCACAGGATCGGTGGCACGAAGAATGCTGCCCGAGAGGGCGATGCCCTGAATGCCGCAGGCGGCCAAATCGGGGATGTCGGCGGGTGTGATGCCGCCTATGGCTACCAAGGGGGTGGTGATGTGGTGCTCGGCCATCTGTTGCAGTAGGATGGTGTAGCCCTCCAATCCCAACAGCGGGCTGAGCTTCTCCTTAGTAGTGGTGAAGCGGAAGGGGCCGCATCCAATATAGTCGGCCCCTTGGCGGCTGAGGCGCTCGATATCTTCAAATGTGTTGGCTGTGCCGCCAATCAGGTAAGCCTCGCCCAGCAGTTGGCGGGCTTGGTCAACAGGCATGTCGTTTTTACCGAGGTGAACACCGTCGGCCTTGATGGCCTGTACCAGCTCCACGCGGTCGTCAATGATGAAGACCGCTCCATAGTGGTGGCAGAGGGTCTGAGCCTTGATAGCCATCGGGCGTACCTCCTCATCGGTGGCTCCCTTGACGCGCAGCTGAATCCAGCGGCAGCCCCCCTCCAGCGCCATACGGATGGCATCCAGATAGCTGTATCGCTCCGTAAAGTGCGAGATGAACTGCAGTCGGCCGCAGCTCTGTAGCAGCTGTTGTTTATCGACAGATTGCTTCATCTCTTACCCTCCGCAGACCGCTTTGATAATCACCACGTGGTCGTTTTCTTGGAGGCTCTGTTGGCTCCACTCGGTGCGGGGCACCATCTTGTTGTTCAAAGCCAAGGCAACTCCCGCAGCGGGCAGATGCAGTTCGGCAGCCAGCTGATTCACGGTGGTGGCGCTGGTCTCAGTCGCTTTGTTGTTGATGCTAATCTTCATGCTTTCTCCTTATTATATATTACAGATGGGTAGAGAGAGCTGCGGAGGTAAAGGCGTCAGCCTGTCGAAAGCATGTAGTGAGAAGACTATGATCTCCAATTCCTACGGCAGTACGAACTGCATCAGGTTCGAGGGTATAATCTCAGCCGCTATCGGCACCCCTTGGTCTATCTACTCTGGCCGCAAAGATACGCCTTTTTTCCGTATCTGATGAAAAGAAATAGATTTTTTTGCCAAAAAAAACTTGCATAATGCGAGAAACAATAAAATTTTTATTATTTTTGCAAACAAATTGAAGATGTCTCTGTTTTACTATTCTAAAAGAGAAGTAAAGTTTAGACAACTCTTAATAACTTAAAAAGAGCGGTTAAATCAGATTAATCTGT
>CAMAMO010000108.1 GCA_945836915.1 uncultured Mediterranea sp. | reverse complement strand
GAGCATAGGAATCACCCGGTTTGGGAATCAAAGCGGCATAATCTCGCCGACCAAACGAAACGGCACCAGGTATCGTAATCCATACTTCCTCTTGAGGTTTCTGGATACGAGTAAGGTGATATGAAGGATAAAATACCGGATAAATCACTTCCACTGAATGCGTAGTAAGCTTTTGGTAATGAGGCAAAAGCAAATCGTTAAGCAACACATAACCAGAGAGACGGCGAGTAATGAATCGCTGACCGAAACTGGTTTTCAACTTTTGTATATTGTGTAGTGTACCAGCTATCTTTATTCGCTTGGGAAATGGAAACATGAACAGTTTCCAAACCATATTGCCTTGAGCCGTATTGATAAAGAGCAGATTGATACCACTCTGTATCACATAGCGATAAAAACTCCACAACGTTGCAAGGCCTTGCAAACGGGTGCTAAATGGGAAATAGACACGCTGGTGAGTGACTGTTGACAACGACTGTTCCAATCGAGCCTTAATGCGCTCATTGGCAACCAACGTCACCTGATACCCCTCTTGAGTAAAGAGTTTGCAGAAACTGAAGAGGCATTCGTCATGAAACGTATTAAATTCACATACAATGACCTTTTTTATTTCACTCATGGGGAATAATGATAGAAATATACGCGTTTATAATCATAATTATCGCTGCAAATATAAGCAAATAATCAGAAATATTAGGTACTTTTGCAGCGAAAATATAGAAAATGACTTTTTATGCGCAACGATACTAAACTTTTCCTGAAACGTAGTTTCCTCTATTTTCTGCTGGCTACTACCCTGCTGGCCATTCAGTTTTTCTTCTACCTCTGGCGAAGTCCGCAGGCTGATTCGATGGATTTCGGCGGATGGCTGTTCTACCTCGGTGCGGTCTTCTCACATGCGGCTATGTGGATGATACTGCCATGGTTGCTGGCTATCGCTGTGTGGCGTGTGAGCCGTTGCAGCAAGCTATCGCACGGTCTGCATCTGCTACTATCCTCGTTTCTGCACATGCTGGCTTTTGTCAATGGCGAGGTCTATCTCATCTACAAGTTTCATATCAACGGCTTCATTCTCAGCATGGTGTTTGGAGAAGATGCCGGCGATATCTTTACATTTGACACTTGGCTATATGTTAAAGTGGGGGCTTTGCTGCTGGCTATTCTCATTGGTAACATCGTATTGCAATGGGTGGTGAAGCGGCAGTTCAATCGCTTGAATAGGGTGCATTACCTGCCGGTATTCCTCATTTGGCTGGCTATAACGCTGAGTTCTCAGTTGTACCATGCCTATGCCGCTGTGGTGCAGAAACCTTCAGTCATTCGGGCCGGTATGCATCTGCCCTATTATTTCCCATTAACAGCCAACCGACTGATGCTCAATCTGGGCGTGGTATCACCTGAGGAGTTTATCACGGTTGAAACCAACGTGGAATCGGCTGCAATGAACTATCCGCATGAGCCTATTGAGGCCGTTTCTACCGATTCGTTGCAGCGTAAGAACCTGGTGCTCATTGTGATTGACTCATGGAACTACCGCACCTACTCGCAACTATACACCCCCTCTATCTATCAGTTTGCCCAAACCAACAGAGTCTATACCGATCATCTGAGCAGCAACAACGGAACGCGAGCTGGCATCTTTGGCCTCTTCTTCAGCATGCCGCCCCTCTATTGGCGCGATTGCGAGATTCTGGGATTGCAACCTGTGATGATTGAAGAGATGCTGCGACAGAATTATCAGATTCGTATCTATCCCAGTGCAAACATAGTCAATCCGCCCTTTGCCAAGGTGATGTTCAGTAAAGTACCGTACGCCCGCAACCGTACGGAAGGAAAGACGGCTTACGATCGCGACTGCCGTATCACATCAGATTTCATACAGGCTATCGATACGCTGGCTCAGGATGAAAACCCCTTCTTCTCCTTCCTCTTCTACGACCTTCCACACGCTTTCCAGCTACCAAAGGAGAAATTGAACCATTTCAAACCTTCGTGGGAGTTTGCTGACTACATGAAACTGAATAATGAATTAGATCCTACGCCGTTCTATAACCTCTACCGCAATTGCGTTTATGAAACAGACTCACTGGTAGGTTGTGTGTTGCAAAAATTGAAGGAGAAAGAGCTGCTGGACAACACCGTGGTGATGATTACAGGTGACCACGGACAGGAATTCAATGAGAATCACCAAAACTACTGGGGGCATGGTGGCAACTACTCGCCTATCCAGCTTCGTGTACCTTTGATTGTTCACTATCCAGGAGATGAGGCTGGTGTTTCGCACTACCGTACCACCCACTACGATTTTGTTCCCACAGTCATGAAGCGCATTCTGGGCGTTACCACCCCGATGGAAAGCTATAGCCGCGGACAGCTACTCAACGACAGCACGCCGCGCCCTTGGCACGTGGTTGGCGACTATATGGACTATGCTTTCATTCTCGACGACTATACCATTTTGGAGAAACGTCCCTCTGGTACCATCGAGATTTGTGATAGCTTGTTACGTCCGATTCCTGGATACAAGATCAATACCAAACAGCTGGACAATGCCATTCGCTCAATCAACCAGTTCTACAAAGAATAACCCCTAAGAGACTCCACCCTCATGATGCGACTGACCGATTTTACCTTTAAAAAAAGCGCTGCGCTTGCCATAAACCTTGGTTTGGCCTTGGTTCTCTATACCCTATGCCGTGTTACCTACTATTTAGTCAACAGTGCTGCCTTCCCTGATATGGATGGCCATCACTTGGCTACTTTAATGCTGGGTGGCTTCCGTTTTGACCTGACCACACTAATCTATCTCAATGGTCTCTACATTCTGATGGTGCTGCTGCCCCTCCATTTTAAAGAGAACCGTAGAGGCTACGAACGGCTTTCGAAAGTGGTTTATATGCTCTTCAATGGCGCAGCCTTGATTATGAATTTGATGGATAGCGTCTATTTTCAATATACCAACCGACGCAGTACGGCTACGCTGTTTCAGGAGTTTGCCCATGAGAAAAATATCGGCTCGGTTGTGGGTATCGAATTCCTCAATCATTGGTATCTGGTGCTGTTGGCTATCATACTGCTGTGGGGCTTGTGGAGGCTCTACCACCCTACTACCGTCAAGGTGTCATCGTTGCGAGGCTACTACACAACGCAGCTACTCTCCTTATTCATAGCGGTACCACTCTGCATCGGTGGAGCCCGTGGTGGATTTGCCCACTCTACACGTCCCATCACAATCAGTAATGCCAACGAGTACGCCCGCTCACCTATTGAAACAGCTATTGTACTTAATACCCCCTTTTCCATGATACGCACCATGGGGAAGAAGGCCTTTGTGACCCCCCATTTCTTTACCGATCGCCAAGAAATGGAGGCCCTCTACTCGCCACTGCATCTGCCCATCGATTCGCTCACGTTTACACCCCGCAATGTGGTAGTCTTTATCGTGGAGAGCATGTCGCAAGAGTATCTTGACAAGGGCTTTACGCCTTTTATCAACTCTCTGGCTGCTAAGGGAACAACATTTGATATGGCTATCGCCAATGGACGTAAAAGTATCGATGCAATGCCCTCGGTACTGAGCAGTATTCCGATGTTTGTAGAGCCTTTCTTCCTCACTCCAGCCTCGCTCAACACGTTGAGTGGCATAGCTGGCGAGTTGAAGAAAAAGGGCTACACAACGGCTTTTTATCATGGCGCTCCGAATGGTTCCATGGGATTCCAAGCTTTTGCAAATGCCAGCGGATTTGACGCTTATTACGGTATGGATGAGTATTTGGCAGACCCTTCGTTTGGCGGAAAAGCTGATTTTGATGGCATGTGGGCCATTTGGGATGAAGAGTTTCTACAATTCTTTGCCAAGAGTTTGGGCGGATTGAAGGAACCTTTTGCCACCTCCCTCTTCACCGCCACATCGCACCACCCCTTTGCCATTCCAGAGAAGTATAAAGAACGATTTGCCCAACAACCTGATGATTTTCACCCTATTTGCCACTGCGTCAGATACACAGATTACGCTTTGAAGCGCTTCTTTGAAGAGGCAGAGAAACAGCCATGGTTTAAAAACACCTTGTTTGTATTGACAGCAGATCACACCAGCCATAACAATGGTGGAGTCTATGGCACGGATATCGGACGCTATCGCGTACCGGTCATCTTCTATGCGCCAGATGGCAGTTTGGCGGCACATCGTCAGGCTATTGCTCAGCAAATTGACATCTTCCCCACTCTGATGGGTATGTTGCATTATGATAAGCCCTATATTGCATTCGGTCAAGACCTAACTCAGACTACTGATGAAGAGAGTTTCGCTGTGAATTATGTCAACGGAAACTATCAATTACTGAGCAACGGCTATCTTCTCCAATTTGACGGACAAAAAAGTTGCGCACTCTATCATTATGCCACAGACTCTCTTCTCCAAGAGAATCTCTTACCACAGTTAAACAAATGTTCAAATACCATATACCTACACATGGAGAATAAACTGAAAAGCATTATTCAGCACTATATGGAACGGATGAACAACGACCAACTCACAATCATTGAACCATAACACCCATCTTTGAATAGGCCTTTCAGCGAACTACATATCGTCTGACCTGGGTCATCCATGTGGGTGACCTAGGTCATCCATGTGAACGACCTGGGTCATCCACGTGAGCGACCTTGGTCGGACGATAGGAAAGAATGGTTTTTGGAGAATGAAAAACTGACTTCTACCGTTTGCTTTAGGACTAAATTCCTTAAATAAGTTTAATCATCGAGATTTAATTTAATACTATTGTAATTATTACAAATAAATACCTATATTTGCAGAGGAAATAGGAAACCTGATTATTAATCATTCATTAAAAACCAAAAGAATATGAGCAAGAGTATTAAAGGAACTAAGACTGAGAAGAATTTGTTGACCTCGTTTGCTGGTGAATCACAGGCTCGCAACCGCTACACCTATTTTGCCAGTGTGGCTAAGAAGGAGGGTTATGAGCAGATTGCCGCTATCTTCACCGAGACTGCTGAGCAGGAGAAGGAGCACGCTAAGCGCATGTTTAAGTGGCTGGAGGGTGGCTGTGTAGAGATCACCGCTTGCTATCCCGCTGGCGTAATTGGCAAGACGCTGGATAACCTGAAGGCTGCCGCTGCCGGTGAGAATGAGGAGTGGAGCGCTGATTATCCTCGCTTCGCTGACGAGGCTGAGGCTGAAGGTTTCAATGAAATCGCCGCTATGTACCGTAACATCGCCATTGCTGAAAAGGGTCACGAAGAGCGCTACTTGGCTTTCGTGAAGAACATCGAGGCTGGCAAGGTGTTTGCAAAGGACGAAGTAGTGGTATGGCAGTGCCGCAACTGTGGTTTCATCTTCGAAGGTGCCGCCGCTCCTGAGCAGTGCCCCGCTTGCCTCCACCCGCAGGCTTACTTCGAGGTGAAGAAGACCAACATGTAATCTGAGCCATTCAGCTTGCATATAGAAAGAGCCCGGTAAGCGACTGCTTATCGGGCTCTTTTCCTTATTCTATTATATATAGATTCCTTACGTTACTTGGCATCGGCACGTGGGTAGTCGATGGTGTAATGCAAGCCGCGGCTCTCTTTCCGCTCCATGGCCTGCTTGGTGATGAGGTAACCTACGTTGATCATGTTGCGCAGTTCGCACAGTTCGCGCGTAGCCTTGCAGCTCTTGAAGAGGCGCTCGGTCTCTTCGTAAAGGATGTCGAGGCGGTTCCACGCACGGGTCAGACGGACATTGCTCCGCACGATACCGACATAGGATTCCATAATCTGGTTGACCTCCTTCATGCTCTGCGTAATAAGGATGCGCTCTTCGGTAGAGATGGTGCCTTCATCGTTCCACTCAGGCACGTCGGTATTGAAATCGTAGCGATCGATAACGCTTAGCGCATGCTTAGCGGCGGCTTCTGCATAAACAATGGCTTCAATCAGCGAGTTGCTGGCCAGACGGTTGCCTCCATGCAAGCCGGTGCAGCTGCACTCGCCGATAGCGTAGAGGCGGCGGATGCTACTCTGACCGTCGAGGTCCACCTTGATACCGCCACAGAGGTAGTGAGCGGCAGGGGCTACAGGGATATACTCCTTCGTAATATCAATGCCGATGCTGAGGCACTTCTTGTAGATATTGGGGAAGTGACGTTTGGTCTCTTCGGGGTCTTTATGCGTCACATCCAGGAAGACGTGGTCTTCACCGCGCTGCTTCATCTCGTTATCAATAGCACGGGCTACAATGTCGCGCGGAGCCAATGAGAGACGGGGGTCATACTTCTGCATGAACTCCTTGCCATCGAGGGTGCGCAATACGCCTCCATAACCACGCATCGCCTCAGTGATGAGGAACGAAGGGCGGTCGCCCGGGTGGAAGAGGGCCGTTGGGTGGAACTGAATGAACTCCATATCCTTTACTACACCTTTAGCGCGATAGACCATGGCAATACCGTCGCCTGTAGCCACCAGCGGATTGGTAGTATGGCGGTAAACAGCCTCGCAACCGCCAGTAGCCATCACGGTCACTTTAGAGAGGAAGGTATCAACCTCGCCCGTCTCTTCATTGAGCACATAGGCGCCAAAGCACTTGATACCGGGCGTGTAGCGGGTCACGATAATGCCCAGATGGTGCTGAGTGATAATCTCTACCGCATAGTGGTTAGTAAAGACCGTGATGTTGGGGTTGTTTTTAACCGTCTCAATCAGACTGGTCTGAATCTCAGCACCCGTGTTGTCCTTATGGTGCAAGATGCGGAACTCGCTGTGTCCGCCCTCCTTATGCAGATCAAACTCGCCATCGGGTTTCTTGTCGAAGTTCACTCCCCAGCGTATCAGTTCGTTAATCTGCGCCGGAGCCTCCTTGACCACCTTCTCCACCGCTGCACGGTCGCTGATCCAGTCGCCGGCAATCATGGTGTCTTCGATGTGCTTATCAAAATTGTCAACCTTCAGGTTGGTGACCGAGGCGATGCCTCCCTGGGCAAAATAGGTGTTGGCCT
>CAMAMO010000107.1 GCA_945836915.1 uncultured Mediterranea sp. | reverse complement strand
CAGAAACGGGATGCAAGCAGTTGACTAACAGCTTCTTTCTCCTTTAATCAGGATGTGTTCACCATCTCGTTTGGTGGTAGCATAGAGGGTGATAGGGCCTCCTTCGGTAAGTTTGAGCTTCTTTCTGAGTGCCTCGGTGGAAATGGGGAAGTTGCGAACGGTGAGGTTGGCACTCTTTAAATCGGTGGTCAAAGCTTTGAGCTCTTTTTTTCCCATGCCGCTCCAGCCAATGATACGGAACCGGCGACCAGGGAAATCTTCAATAGCCACTTCAGAAGTGTAGAGGTGGCTGTTGGGGTGTAACTTCTTTACGGGGTAGCGCTGGCTTAACAGGTTGTAAGCTCCTGATTTCAGCAGGGCTGCATGAGGTTCGTAAAGATAGTTTTGCGGCTCATCAGCCACTCGGAGAGGGGCTTGTTGCTCCTCACGCTTGGTAAAGGTGAATTCTTCTGTAGGGCTATTACTGTGCAGATGGGTACAGGTGATGGGTATCTCGTCAGCTGGAGGTACTTGACCTCTGCTCAGCTGAAGTAGCAGCTCTTTGCATTCACCATCGGCCGCTATGATGTAGGCTGCTTCAACATGATGCAGGTCGCGAAGGGACCATGTGAGGTCAAGCATTGGCGATAGTTTTACAAGGACGTGTGGCGCTTTAGCCAGAAGTAGAGGTTCCAGCACTTGCACATCGGGTTCGCAGTCGCTAATGGCTACCACTTTACCTCCATGGGCGTTTCGTCGAGCAGGATCAAGATAGATCCAATCTACAGCCTCCATCTGTTGCAGATACTCTACACCATCTTGATGGCAGATAGTGAAATGCTTCATGCCGAGGAGCGGAAAATTGTGCTTTGCCAACTGACATAACAGCTCTTGACGCTCTACGTAGGTGGTCTTCGCAAAACAGTGGCTTAGGTAAGAGCAATCAATTCCCAAGCCTCCGGTTAAATCGGCAAACGTGCTTTGAGAAACAACCACGCCAGCCAGAGGTTGAGAATCCTCCAGCTGACGTGTACGTTGTATAATAGTTTGCTTGTAGGTAGCGGTAAGTTGTGATGAACACTGCTCCATGGAGAGATGGGGTGGGTAGAGCACGCCTTCTGTAGCAGCCCAGTCAGGCAGTTTAGTACGAGCCTGTTGCCAGCCGGCAATCTGTACCAGCGCTTCACGCAAATCCACCTCAGCTTGTCGGCAGCCGCGGAGGGCCAGTTGGCGTACATCCTCGGTGCGGTGTTGGCGGATAAAGGCCAGAGTGGCCTCATTCAGCGTCATCATCTCCTCCATTCACACAGCTGTTTCAAAGCTTTTGCCACTCAGCTTATTTATTCAGCTTCCACTCGCTACCACCCTTGCCGTCCTTGATTTCGAAGCCAAGTGCGGTGAGTTCGTTGCGAATTTTGTCGCTGGTAGCCCAATCTTTATTGGCTTTGGCTTTGGCGCGTTCTTCAAGCAGCATATCTACTACCTTGCCGTAGGCCTCCTCGCGAGCGGCGTTCGAGGCCGATTCGTTGGTCAGACCCAGCAGGTCGAAGCAGAAGAGTTGGAACACCTCGCGCAGCTCCTTCAAGTCATCGGCGTTGAGGCTCTCCTTACCCGATGCCACGCTGTTGATGCTCTTGGCGGCGTCAAACAGATGGGCAATGATGATGGGTGTATTGAGGTCGTCGTTCATGGCGTCGTAACACTTCTGACGCAAGCCGCTGACATCAACGGTTGATTTCTCAGCTGGCGTAATCTTCTCCAAAGCCTTGACGGCATCGAGCAATCGGGCCAATCCTTTTTCGGCCGCTTGCAGCGCCTCATTGCTGAAATCTACCGTGCTGCGGTAGTGAGCTTGAAGGATGAAGAAACGGATGGTCATCGGCGTGTAAGCCTGTGCCAGCAAGGGGTTGCTGCCAGTGAAGAACTCCTCCAAAGTGATGAAGTTACCCAAGCTCTTACCCATCTTCTGGCCATTGACAGTAATCATGTTGTTATGCATCCAATACTTCACCATGTCGTCACCTTGACTGGCTACTGACTGGGCAATCTCGCACTCGTGGTGAGGGAAGACCAAGTCCATGCCTCCACCGTGTATGTCGAAGTGGCTACCCAGGTATTTGCGTCCCATAGCGGTGCATTCGCAGTGCCATCCGGGGAATCCGTCGCTCCAGGGTGATGGCCAGCGCATGATATGTTCAGGCTGTGCCTTCTTCCAAAGGGCAAAGTCAGCTGGATTATGTTTCTCCTCCTGTCCGTCCAGTTCGCGGGTAGTGTTGAGCACATCCTCCAGGTTTCGGCCTGAGAGTTTGCCATAGTGGTGCTGGGCGTTGTATTTGGCTACGTCGAAATAGACAGAGCCTTCGCTGACGTAGGCAAAACCGTTGTCCAGAATCTCCTTCACCAGCTGCTCTTGCTCAATGATATGTCCACTGGCATGAGGTTCGATGCTGGGAGGCAGCACGTTAAGGGCCTCCATGGCTTTATGGAAGCGGTTGGTGTAGTATTGAGCTACTTCCATCGGCTCCAGTTGCTCCAGACGTGCCTTCTTGGCAATCTTATCCTCTCCCTCGTCGGCATCATGTTCCAGATGGCCCACGTCGGTGATGTTACGCACGTAGCGCACCTTGTAGCCCTGATGGCGCAGGTAGCGGAAAAGCAGGTCGAAGGTGATGGCCGGACGGGCATGACCCAGATGCGGGTCACCATATACCGTAGGACCGCACACATACATCCCCACATGAGGTGCATGCAGAGGTACAAATAGCTCCTTCTGACGGTGAAGGGTATTGTAAATAATCAATGGTTGTGTCATATTGTTGAATTTTTAAAGTTATTCTTAGGATTCCTTATTATTAAAGAACAGGTGCTCCACGGCAGCGGCTACGCCATCTTCGTCGTTGCTCAGGGTGACGTAGTTGGCAGCCTTTCTTACGGGCTCTTGGGCATTGGCCATGGCTACACCCATACCGGCCAGTTCAATCATGCTCAGGTCGTTGTAACCATCACCTATACAGACCATCTGCTCCGTGGTTTCGCCCAGATGAGCCAACAATGCGCGGAGCGACTGAGCTTTGTCGATACCGTTTGGCACCAATTCCAAGAAGAAGGGTTCGCTACGGAACACGTTGATAATGCCCTGCAGGCGCAGCGAGAGTTCAGCTTCTGTGGCCATCAACTCCTCTGGCGCACCTACAATCAAACATTTGGGCAGCGGACGTGGAGTCTCTTCCAAGAAGTTCTTTACCGGCCGTATCTGCATCTTGTTCAAGAAAGCTTCATGCAAGATATATTCATTATCAGGCGACTCAGTCAGAATCTCCGGTCCGTCGTAGGAGAGGATAGGGTGTCCCTTCGCCTTCGAGGTCTCATAAAGCAGGGGGAGCACTTCGTCAGGTAAGAGATTTTTATAGAGCATCTCTTTGGTGCTCCAGTCAATAATCTCGCCGCCGTTATATGAGAGGATAAAGCCGCCGTAGCGGGCCATTTGCAACTCTTCAGCCAGCGGTGCGATACCATAGGTTGGTCGGCCAGAAGCCAGCACCAACTTCACCCCAGCGGCTTGCAGTCGCAGCAGGGTGGCCAGGTTGCGCGGAGAGATCTCCTTCTTCGAGTTAGTCAGCGTGCCGTCCAAGTCGAGCACCAGCAATCTGTAGTCAGCCATAAATCGTTGTATTTCGTCTATTTGGGCGGTAAAGATACGTAATAAAAAGGAATTTTCGTGAGAAAACACAAAAAAATCGCATCCTCCTGCAACCAAATGGCGATAGAGAGCGTCTAATAGACAAAGCAAGCAAGCCAAAGAGTAACCATAAGTCCTCGTCAACTCCTCAACTTGTTCACTTATCAATTAGAAAAACTTAAAATTATAAGTATATGAAACTCTATTTATTTATCATGGCCCTGATGGCCACCGTATCTTGCACCTCTTTGGCGCAGCAGTATAAGCACACCTCCTCATCAGGTAGCGGTAAACTGACCCACATTAAGGCCAGCCGTAACTTGGTTAACAAAGAGATTCGCACAGCTGATTTCTCCCAAATTCAACTCATTGGATCAGCCGACGTTGTTTATGAGCAGAAGCCAGGAAAGAGTCATGTGGAGGTCTATACCTCAGACAACATTTTCGAAGCACTTGATATCAAGGTGGAGAGTGGCGTATTGAAGGTTGGTCTGAAGAAGGGATACAAAATTTCCTACAACACCTTGCGTATCAGTGCTCAGTCTCCAAAAATCAATAACGTATCCGTTTCAGGATCAGGCGACATCACGTTGAAAAGCGGCATCCAGACGGGAGATATGAAGCTCTCCATTGCCGGCAGTGGCGATGTGGATTTCAGCAACCTCACCTGCTCTGCTTTTAGTGTCAGTATAGCTGGTAGCGGAGATGTATCCGGAAAAGGATTGGCCTGTACCACGCTTGATGCCAAGATTGCTGGCAGTGGCGATGTGGATTTGGAGAATGTAGCCGCTACGGCTAAGACAGAGTGTACGATTAGCGGCAGTGGTGAGATGGAACTTAAGGGTCAAGGTACAGACGCTCTGTACCGTATCTCGGGCAGCGGTTCCATCGATGCTTGCGGTTTTAAGACCAACCGGGTTGAGGTTACTGTAGCTGGCAGTGGCGACTTAAAGTGCTACGCCAAAGATTACCTCAAAGCCAGTGTGGCTGGCAGTGGTAGCGTTCGCTACCTTGGCAATCCTGAAGTCGATGCCCACCCCAAAGCAGATGTCAAGAAGATGATTAACAGATAAGCACAGCAAATTCATACAAATATCTCTCATTAGATTGTTAGTAAAGGCCTGATTTTGTGAAAAATTGGGTCTTTTTTATGCTCTCTTCTCTTCCGGTAGAGATGAAAAAATAGACGGACTTGGTAGAAGTCCGTCTAAGTAAATAGAAGGCATGCGCTCTGCCTCCCTAATTGACTCTATTGTTAGAGATAGAGAGAATTAATAATTATAAGAGAAGGAACGTTGGATGCGCACCTCGGCATCGGGGTGATTGGCATTAACCAGTTCATTCCATTGTTGGTTACTGCGAGTCCAGTTTCCGTGTGTATCCTCATCACTGTAAATCATGCTCTCCTGGGCTTTGTTATCACTTCCAGCCACCTCCCTACGTATGACGGTCGGGCGATGTTGATTGTCATAACTGTAGGTTATCGTCACCATACTCTCTCCGCTTGTATAGCTGATTTGGTTGCATGCCATTAAGGGCCACGGATGGTAGGTGGTGAGTGAAGATTCAATCACCTCGTCTCCCTCTGTCAACTCTTTCTGACAGCTTGTTGGTGTACCCATGGCATCATAGATATAGTGGCGAGTCTCTGTGGAAAGTGGGGTTCCCGACATTGAAATCTCCTCTTCGATAGTCGTGGGATAAGATGAAAGAGCTGTATAGCTGCAAGTCGTTGTGGTCGTTATTTCCCATCGTGATCCAGGATTCTCTTTTTTACTCCACGTAAACCTATCGTTTTGCCAACTCCCCACTAAGCCATCACTTCCTTCGACTGTTATTAATCCCTTTACACAGAAGAACTCCATGGTTCCTAAAGGAAATGGCAGGGGTACGTAGTGGTTTTCTGTTTCGCTGTAATCCAGTTGATAGGTTACCTTTTCACCGCCAATTGTTTGAATATCGACTTCAGTCAACCATCCCTGAGCATCATAATAGTAGCTGTAGCGGTTAATCTCCATACCTAACATACGTGTAGCGGGTATGATGCCGGTGGGGTCATAACTGGTCAATCGTCCTTGCAAATCAAATTGGGCTATATGGGTTGAAAAGGGTTCTGAACTCTCTTCAACACCCGCCTCAAAGATCTCCTCCTTAACGGTTGAAACGGCACCTTGCAGTCCCATGAGGTAGGTATGAGGGTATTCCCACAGCGATGAGGGCTCCATTGGTTGGTTTTGCTCGGAATCACTGCAGGCGGTGAAGAGAAAGCTCCCCACCCATAAAGGGCAGAGAGCTAATAGGAGATATCGGAATTGCTTCATCATTTCACACTATCAATGTAGCGTTGTATCCACTCATCAAGATTGAGTACTTCACCATCGTGCGAAGGGTCGCTGCAACCAGATTCGTTACACTTGGCACGGCTCACCTTAGGTGACTCTTTGTGGCTGACAAACACCTGTCTATCGGGCAGCAGTTGACCCTCTTTGTTATAGACAAAAAAGTTCTCAATATGGCTCCAACTGCTGGGAATGACCCAACTCAGGTTAGGACAACGATCCACCATTACACCATAAAGGTAGCGAGGCTTACCCTCCTTATCAAGCATAAAGCCAGCCTGATTGCTGAATGAGGTCAGCGAACTGTTTCCACTCAGGTCGAGCACACCCAGATAAGAGCAAGGAGCGAACTGATTATCTCTAACCTTTGTGATGTTGTTATCAGCCAGTTGTAACATGCGTAAGGCGGGCAGATCACTCAGTGTGGGGAAATCGGTCAAGCCGCAACCGCTCAAGTTGAGTTGCTCAAGTGAAGTAGATTTCAGCATGGGCACCTTTCCTTGCAAGGGGTTGCCTTGGAGCATTAAGCTCTTAAGACCATCAGCTACATCCTTTGCATCAAAACTGCTAATCTGGTTGTTGGCCATGGAGAGGGTGGTAAGACCAGGTTGAGTAGCTATCGTAGGAATCGAAGTGAATGCACATCCATCAAGCCAAAGACCACGCAGTTTGCTCTCTGCACTACGCTGACCGGGCAGCGAGGAGAGTCGTGGATTGTTGCAAAGGTCGAGTACATTGAGCTTCTTCATCGAGCCAATCTCCTCAGGCATGGTGGTCAGCTGTGTGTTCTGCATACGCAGCGAGGTGCAGTTGGTCCATGCCTTAGCCAACGCTGCGGGGAAGGAGGCAATCTGATTATCGTTGAAATCGACGAAGTTCAGTTTGGTCAGTTGTGCCAAACGTTCGGGCAGTTCGGTCAGTTGGCTACCGTTGATGGTGAGCGAGTAGAGGTGTGCCATCTTCTCGAAGTTGCGGGGGAACTCACGCAGCGAGGTATTGATAATCGTCAGCGTGGTTACAGCCGATCGGTCCATGTTATCAGGCAATTCCTCAAGTGCAGGAATATCACGGATAATGATACCGGCCAATGTGGCCATTTCGGCTACAGCTGCAGGGAGTTTCTTCATGCAGGCAAACTTCTCGTCGAAGGTGATGGTCTTCAGCGT
>CAMAMO010000106.1 GCA_945836915.1 uncultured Mediterranea sp. | reverse complement strand
ATTTGCATCTGTTAATTTTGCAGCCATGAAGAAGTCAACAATATGGTTATTAGGCATCGTAATGGGGCTATCCTTCCTCAGTTTACTTTATCTACAGATAAGTTATATTGAGGAAATGGTCAAGATGCGCAATGAGCAGTTTGATGAATCGGTCAAGCGAGCTTTGATGGCTGCCTCAAAGGATGTGGAATCGGCCGAGGTGGACCGCTGGTTACGTGAGGATATCTCAGAGGCAGAGAAACAGGCTTGGGAGCAGACGCAAGGTACGGGTTCCGTAGTCTCTACCCATCGCTTTTCCATGAGTACCTCTGATGGCACCGTGAGCCAGCATATGGAGTTGAAAACCTTCAGCAACCGTTCCACCACGGTGCCCCGGGCAATGATTTCGCGCAAGCATGGTAAGAACAACATCCCACAAACGTCGCGCTCGCTGGCGGACATGATTAAGAACCGCTACCTCTACCAGCGTGCGCTGGTCGATGACGTGGTTTGGTCCATGATCTACCGGGCCAGTGACCGACCCATTGAGGAGCGTGTGAACTTTAGAAACCTGGATCAGTACATCAAATCGGGACTGATTGACAACGGTATTGAACTGAAGTACCACTTCCGGGTGAAGGATCGCGACGGCCGCGAGGTCTATCGCTGCTCTGACTTTACGGACGAGGGTGAAGAGAACTCCTATACACAGCCCCTCTTTCTCAACGACCCACCCGCACGCATGAGCGTGATGCAGGTCCATTTCCCTGGACGTAGCGACTATATCTTCGACTCTGTCAGCTTCATGATTCCCTCGCTCATCTTCACGTTGGTGCTGCTGGTCACTTTCGTCTTCACCATCTACATCATTTTCCGTCAGAAGAAGTTGACTGAGATGAAGAACGACTTTGTCAATAACATGACCCATGAGTTCAAGACTCCCATCTCCACCATCTCGCTGGCCGCCCAGATGCTGAACGATCCCGCAGTGGGTAAGTCGCCAGCCATGTTCCAGCATATCTCTACAGTGATTAATGACGAGACCAAACGTCTGCGCTTCCAGGTAGAGAAGGTGCTTCAGATGTCGATGTTCGACCGCCAGAAGGCTACCCTCAAGATGAAGGAGATCGAGGTCAATGAACTGATACGCGGTGTGGTCAATACCTTTGCCCTCAAGGTGGAGCGCTACAACGGTTCGATAGAGACCAACCTACAGGCCGAGGAGGCTGTGGTGATGGCTGATGAGATGCACCTCACCAACGTCATCTTCAACCTTATGGACAACGCCGTGAAGTACAAACGCCAGGATGTGGATTTGAAGCTCACTGTAGCCACCCGCAATGAACAGGGCAAACTGGTCATTACCGTGCAAGACAACGGCATCGGTATCAAGAAAGAGAACCTAAAGAAGATTTTCGACAAGTTCTACCGCGTGCATACTGGTAACTTGCACGATGTCAAAGGCTTCGGCTTAGGACTGGCCTACGTTAAGAAAATCATTACTGATCATAAAGGCGCTATTCGCGCAGAGAGCGAATTGGGCGTCGGTACTAAATTCATTATTGTATTACCACTAATAAAAATAGACTGATATGGAAGAAAAATTACACCTGTTACTATGCGAAGATGATGAAAATCTTGGCATGTTATTGCGAGAGTATCTGCAGGCCAAAGGTTATTCTGCAGAGTTGTGCCCCGACGGCGAAGCCGGTTACAAGGCCTTTATGAAGAATAAGTACGACCTTTGCGTGTTCGACGTGATGATGCCTAAGAAGGATGGCTTCACCTTGGCTCAGGAGGTGCGTGCTGCTAATGCTGAAGTGCCCATCATCTTCCTCACAGCCAAGACCCTGAAAGAGGATATCTTGGAAGGTTTCAAGATTGGTGCAGACGATTACATCACCAAACCCTTCAGCATGGAGGAACTGACCTTCCGTATCGAGGCCATCTTGCGCCGAGTACGCGGTAAGAAGAGCAAAGAGAGCAGCGTCTATAAGATTGGCCGCTTCACCTTCGATACCCAGAAGCAGATTCTCGCTACGCCCGAGAAGCAGACCAAGTTGACCACCAAGGAGTCAGAACTGCTCGGTCTGCTCTGTGCGCACGCTAATGAAATTCTGCAGCGCGATTTTGCTTTGAAGACTATCTGGATTGATGACAACTACTTCAACGCCCGCAGCATGGATGTCTATATCACTAAGTTGCGCAAGCACCTCAAAGAGGATCCCTCTATCGAGATTATCAACATCCACGGTAAAGGCTACAAACTGATTACCCCCGAAGCCGAAGGATAAAGAGTTCCCGATAGCATAACATACAGAAGCCCCTCCCTTAATGAGATCATCTCAAAGGGAGGGGCTTCTGTTATGTATAGTACAAAATTTGATTTTAGAACTTATACAGCATAAAGCTCTTGGCAGGTATCGTGGTCTGCAGTTCGTTGCCTTCTACCTGGATGTTCGTACTCTGCGGAATGACCTGCTCTTTGTTCTGGATGGTGTTGAAGGTCTCCATCTGGGGGGCGTGCAACTGGATGACTTCACCGGCTCCTACCTGCTTCAGGCCTCGGAAGGTGATGGTGACCTCCTTGGGGCTATCTGAGGTGTTGACTACCTTGATGATGTAGCGCTTGTTGCTCTGATCATAGACGGCACTGGCGCAGAGGCCGTCTTGGCCAGTGATGGGTTTGCCCTCTTCAGTCAGTTTCAGCACGTGGGTGCCGCGGTGCTGGGCATAGAGTTGTTGCACGTAGTAGTTGGGGGTACGGACTGTGGTGAGGTTATCCATCCAAATTAGGTCGGGGCGCCACTGCCAGCCCTCGACATGGGCAAAGAGTGGGGCGTAGGTGGCCATGTGGACCAGGTCGGCATTTCGCTCAAAGCCGGTCATGATGGCAGCCTCCATCAGGGCGGCCTCGAAGCAGTTACGGGCTGTGGGGCTTTCGGATGCCTTTACGTCGATGTGGCAAGCGTATTCACCGGCAAACACCTTGGGACCTTTGCGGTCATAGCGGTCATAGCGGGTCACGTTGTTCAGGAACCATTGGGGATCGCGGTAGTAGTGTTCATCTACCAGGTCGGCCTTGAGTCGTTTCATCTCGTTCCAGCCGTAAGTAAACTGTTTGCCGTCGTTGTCGTCGGGCGAGGGACCGCTCGAACCGATAATCTTGATTTCGGGATGGCGGGAGCGGATGGCTTTGATGAACGGTTCTAACCGCTCAGCGTACAGCGGACCCCATTGTTCGTTGCCAATACCGATGAACTTGAGGTTGAAGGGTTGCGGATGGCCCATATCAGCGCGGAGCTTTCCCCAAGGGGTGCTGGTCTCGCCGTTGGCAAACTCAATCAGGTCTAAAGCGTCGTCGATGTAGGGTTGCAAACTATCTACAGCCACGTGGCACTGGTCGTTTGTCAGGTTTTGGTATTGGCAAGCCATGCCCACATTCAGAATGGGTAGAGGTTGCGCTCCTAACTCTTCAGAAAGGAGAAAGAATTCATAGAAGCCCAAGCCGTAGCTTTGGAAGTAGTTGGGGTAGAGCCGGTAGGGGAAGCAGTCGTTCCAGCGGTTGATGTTGAGCGGACGATTTTCTGCCGGACCTACCGAGTGCTTCCATTGGTAACGGGTAGCTAGGTCAGTACCCTCGACGATGCAACCGCCGGGGAAGCGGAAGACGCCCGGATGGAGCTCTTTCAAGTCGTTCACCAGGTCGGCACGCAGAACGCCCTGCCACGCATCGCCGGGGAAGAGGCTGATATGGTCCACGTCAACACTCTGTTTGCTCTCTAAGAAGAGACGCAGGAGGCCTTTGGCATCCGTTTTGGTGGAGGTCAGCGTAGCCGTGTATCTGTTCCAGGTAGAGCCGTTAATTTCTATGGATTGACGGGCGATGATTTCGTTGTCGCTGCCAACAAGTTCAATGCGGATTTTGGCACTGCCGGCGCTGCGGGCGTAGAGAGAGAAGTGGTACTCCATGCCGCTTTTCAGCCCTATGCCGAAGAAGCCGCGGTTCTCCAGACCAGTCCTTCGTTCAGGGTGACCGGCATCTGAGAGGGTGACGTAGTGGGGATTGCGTTCAAAAGCCGGATGGGTGTCATTCACCTCCACCTTTCCGAAGGTGTTCCAGCCCATGAGTCGTTGAGGAAACTCGAACGAACGGTTCTCAATCAGTTCAGCGTAGAGTCCGCCATCGGCACCGAAGTTGATGTCTTCGAAAAAGATACCATACATGGTAGGTTGGATTTCGGCACCAAGTTTCTTCGTGTCAAGTGTAAAAACGTGTTGTGCATGCATGCCGCACAGACTCCATACGGCAAAGAGAAATAGGCAAAATAGATGCTTCATGTTGATATTGATTTTGAGTTTGAGTAACTGCTTTTAGAACTTTCTTGGTCTTTCTAATCGTTATTTAATTAGTTTATATTCAGCTCTTTGATACATGGTTTTCATTTTACGCAGTGCGTTGTGTATTTTTACGCAGTGCAAATATAATACAAACTAATCACAAAACAAAAAGGTGTGTTCTATTTCATACAAAAGTTCTTTTTGCGTCATTTTGTTGCCATGTTGCAACACTTGTTGATACACAGTTTGTTACGGGTGGCAACAACGGTGGCAACAACGGCTACTTTCCGTGTTTTTCCTCGATATTAGCCCGTTTTACGCTGTTTTTGAGGTATATAATCTTCATTTTCTTATCATTTTTGACTATGAAAAATGAGAAGTACCCCTTTTCCATTGCATTTTCCTAATCTGTGAATGCCTTTTGGGGTACAGTAATGTGCGAAATGGAATGCTTGTTTTTCGCGTCTGAAATGCAAGCATTCCACGGCTGGATTGCTTGCATTTCATTTCCGATTTACTTGCATTTACCGCGGGGCTTATATCCCAAATCACCGTATTGTCAAATTGGAATTTTATTTTTTAATTGTCGAATAGACCATTTTCTTCTTGTATGTATTCCAAGAAAGTTGTACCTTTGCATCAGTTTCCTAAAATCAAGGAAAGATTTTTCGATTTCTTTCCTAAAATAAAGGAAAGCTATATGTTCTACCATTAACAAACAATCTATATGAAAAAGGATGTCATCAAACAGTTGATTCTTCTTCATCAGGGCAATATCCCCTATCCACTCAGTGAACGGGAAGAGCGTCTGCCTCTTCATGCTGAGCAGATTATCACCATACCGGGTGTTCGTCGTTCGGGTAAGTCCAGTCAGATGAAACTGGTAATCAATGCTTTGGTTATGGATGGTATTCCTCCACAAAACATCCTTTGGATGGGTTTTGATGATGAACGTTTGGCAGATATGTCGTGTCAAGACCTTGACGAAGTGTTGGAGGCATACCGTGAGATCTATCCCACGACGCCGCTGAGCGAGGTCTATATGTTTTTCGATGAACTGCAGAACATCGAGGGATGGGAACTGTTTGTCATGCGTGTCCACAAGAGTTACTGCAAGCATATCTACATCAGCGGAAGCAATGCGAAATTGCTCAGTCAGGAGATTGCCACCACCCTGCGAGGTTGGGCATTGGAGTACAGAACCTATCCGTTGAGCTTTTCGGAATATTGCCGTTTCCTCTCTATCCCCACAGAACGACTTGACGAACAGCAAACCACCCAACTCCGTCTGGCATGGGATGATTACAACCGTTATGGCGGTTTTCCCGAGGTGGTGCTGACGCAAGACAGGTTGTTACGCGACAAGCTGCTGCAGACCTACTATCATGCGATGCTCTTCAGAGACATGGTTGAGCGTCATCATATCGGCAATGTTGGTGTACTACGCTATTTTATCAAGCGCATCATGAACAATGTGAGCAAACCTACCAGTATCAATAGCATATACAATGATATCCGTTCGCAGGGACTGAAAGTGAGCAAGGACGAGCTCTACAAATGGGCAGAATACCTGTGCGAGAGTTTTATGTTCATCCGCATTCCCCGCTATACTCCATCGCTCATTGCGGAGGAGGCGGGACTGAAGAAGTACTATTTCATCGACAACGGCATGCGGCAGAATATTCTGCTTCCGCATAGTCAGGATGATGGTAAACTGTTGGAGAGCAGCGTCCTTCTGCACCTGTGCCGCAGGTGCGGTACGTTGGATAAGGTCACCTATTTTATGAAAGAGGGAGAGTGCGACTTTGTGTTGCAGCACGAAGACGAGATATTGCAACTCATCCAGGTGTGCTGGCAGATGGACGATGCCGAAACGCGTGAGCGCGAGATAGCCGGACTACTGGAAGCTCATGAGGTAACTCATTGCGACAACCTCAGCATCATCACACACCATCAGGAAGAGACCATCCTGCATGGCGGGTTGACCATTCATGTGGTTCCTGCGTGGAAATGGATGCTGGCCAAATAAAGGTATAACTTTTCAAAGAACACTCTATGGTTATCTTCGTGCGGCTGGATAGCTTGCATTTCGCGGCTGAATTGCAAACAATTCAGAAACTAAAGAACTTGTTTTCAAAACAGTCTGGAAATAGGAATTTCTTTTCGTTAGTGGCAAACTTGATTCTTATATACTTTCCGTCGAGGGCTGAGATGACACCATCGCCAAACGATTTGTGTGTCACACGGTCTCCCACTTTGTATGACAACCATGGCTTCGCCTCTTCCTCCTTGTCCAAAGAACTTTCTGTGCCGTCATCTGTCCTGTCATGACTTACATCGGATAATGACGTAGTGGAAGAGAGGTCAACCAATGGAATCTGGCTCTTGTATGTCTCTTCAGAAATGACGGTGTCATATCCACCGACATTCTCTCCTTTATGCATATTAATACCAGTATATTCAAGCGATGCATCCTCATAACGCTTGAACTTATAGACGGCATCGTTCATCAGCTCGCGGTTGAACACGCCTAACGACACCAGTAGGTCGAAGTCGGGCAGAGTGAGTCCCGTTACTTTGCGGAAAAGATCCGGCTCCAACTGGTGGATTACGTCGTAGAGCGTGTATTCGCGTTTGTCCGTCAGATACATGAAGACAGGGATGCGAGTGGCAAACTTGATCAGTTTCTGCTGGATTTCCTTACGCTTAGACTTGTACTCCTTCTCCTCAGCGGTCAGTTCCTTTTTCTCCTTCGCTGTCATGCTGTCTCCCTTTTCTTTCTTGGCTTTTTTTACGGCCTCCGACTTGTTGATGATGGTCTCAATCTCCTTGTTGAGCGCACGGAATCCCTCAA
>CAMAMO010000105.1 GCA_945836915.1 uncultured Mediterranea sp. | reverse complement strand
ACCGTGGTTTAATAATAAAACACACTTTTATGAAAAGAAAAAATGCGAATATCTATAAATTCATTAACTTAATGTATTCTTGCTTATGAAAAACTGTTGGTTTCCTATACTCCTTCTCTGCTGCAGCCTCTTTATGGGCTGCAGCAGCCGAAGGACTCACGACCTGCGGGTGATGAGCTACAACATCCGTATAGGTGTTGGCATGGACACCACCACCAATCTGGAACGCACAGCCGAAGTCATCCGCCGTATTCATCCTGATTATGTAGGGCTGCAAGAGGTGGATAGCGTAGCTGAACGTACCGACTGGGTGGACCAAGCGAAGGAGCTTGGACGGCTGACTGGCATGCATCCTATCTTTGCACCAGCTATTGAACGATCGAAAGGTCTCTATGGCATAGCTGCCCTGGTCAAAAAGGAGCCTATCGCCATCCGCAACATCTCCTTGCCTGGAGAAGAGGAACTGCGCACTTTCTTGGTCCTCGAGTACCCTGACTACCTGCTTTGCAACACCCATTTCTCTCTGCGCAAACCTTCACGTCTGCAATCCATTGAGATTATCCGCCAGGCATTGGAGGGTTACCAAAAGCCAGCCATCATTACTGGTGACTTCAATATGCGACCTGCGTCAGAGGAGTGCACCAAGATGGGCGAAAGCTGGACGTTGCTCACAGACTCCACACAGCTCACTTTCCCCTCCGACCATCCTCGGGTCACCTTGGATTACATCTGGGGACACCAAGGATACACCTACAAGGTGAAACAATTCGAGGTCGTAAACGAACCCATGGCCTCTGACCATCGGCCTATCTACATTGACGTGACATTATTCTAATAACATGAAGGCGAATAATAACGTGTAAACTATATCAAGCAAGAGCTCAGTCAGGTTACAAAAGTCTGGCTGAGCTTAAGCATTTTCTCTGACCATGATAATACATTATCGAATGAACATGAAACATTATCTATTATCCTTGGCTTGCCTACTGTGCAGCCTGGCAGCATTTTCTCAGCGACCTAAACTGCAGTTTTGCGACGGGCAGTTTAAGATAATGCAGCTTACAGACTTGCATTGGGTAGAAGCTGATGACTATCAGTCCTTTAACGACAGTACCTATCACCTTATTAAGACGATGATTGAGGCTGAAAAGCCCGATTTAGTTATCATAACGGGAGACGTGATGGTTGGATGGAACGTAAAGAAGGGGTGGGAAAAGCTGGCCGCTCTGTTCGCTGAAAAGAAGCTGCCCTTCGCTGTGACGATGGGAAACCACGACGAAGAGAGCGACATGAACAATCCTCAAATCCTGAGTCTGCTTCAAACCTTCCCCTACCAGCTCACTTATGATGCCGAGCCGGGCCTCTCTGGTTCAGGAAATTGCGCCCTACCAATCTGGTCGTCGGATGGTAAAAAGGAGAAGTGGCTTCTCTATCTGTTCGACTCGCATAACAACACCGTTAATCGCTCCTACGGCTATTACAACTGGATCAAGCAGGATCAGATAGCTTGGTATCGCCGTACGGGTGATAGCTACGCTTCACGTCTGGGCACTTATCTGCCCTCGCTCGCCTTCTTCCACATTCCTCTGCAAGAGTACAATGCCGCTCAATGGGGATGCACGGAATATGGCGAGAAGCAAGAGAGTATCTGCTGCTCAAACATCAATTCAGGCCTCTTCGCTGCCTTTATTGAGCAGAAGGATGTGATTGGCGTCTTTACTGGACATGATCACAACAACGATTTCCTCATTGACGTAGATGGTAACATAGCCTTGGCCTATGGCCGGAAAACAGGCTACGCATCCGCTTACCACGAAGTACTTGAGCGCGGCGTCCGCATCATCCAGCTCCACGAAGAGGAAGCCGGATTCGATACCTACGTACGCGATTTGAAAGAGAAACAGGCACCCTACTACTTCGAGCAAAAGAACCATGGTACCGACACTCCACGCTTTGCCGGATCGTTCATCCAGCTGGGGCTTGTGCATAACTGGGACGATGCCCGTTGGGACCAAGAGATGAACATGCTGAAAGAGGCTGGCATGAAATATCTCATCTACGCTCCCTCGCTCTTTACAGACACCAAGGGAAAGAGCTACTCTAACTACCCCTCTAGCCTCACTGCCAAACGGTCGCAAAACAACACCCTGGAGCGTTGCCTGCGTAGTGCGCAGAAGAACGGCATGAAAATTTTCGTAGGTCTGAACTTCAACGACCGCTGGTGGCAAGCTGATTTTGACGCCGAGTGGCTCATGAACGAGATGGCGAAGGGCAACCAAGTAGCACAGGAGATTGTGAACCTCTATAAGGCAAAATACCCCGATGCACTCTATGGCTGGTACTGGGTATGGGAACTTGACAATAAGCACTGCCTCACCCCCGAACTACAGTATGGTCTGGCCACAGCACTGAACATCAATTTGGATTACCTTACTACGCTCACACCCGAGATGCCTCTGCTGCTCTCGCCCTATATGAATGGTGACAATTTTGAAGAGTGCGGTAACATGTGGGAGAACATCTTCCGCCAGACCCACTTCCGCGCCGGTGACATCTTCGCCCCGCAGGACTGCGTAGGTGCCGGTGGACTGACACTGGATAACGTCAGCCAATGGTTCACCCAACTGAAGCGCGCTGTCAAAGCCAAACCCGGCTTAAAATTCTGGGGCAATGTAGAGACCTTCGACCAGCGATTCTGGGTCAGCGCCCCACTGGATAGGGTAAAGAAACAGATGCAGATAGCCAACGGCTTTGTCAGCAACCTGATTTGCTTTGCCTATAGCCACTACAACAGCCCCTATGTGAAGAACAGCGCCTACCATAAAGCCTACCTGCACTACTGCCAGAGCGGTCAGTTACCCGATTTAGGCATTCCCCAAAGCGCCACAGAGGCCAGAATTACACGAAGAGGTCAAACCATTAGCATCCAGTGGAGCGTCATGCCTCAAGAGGGTGTTGACGGCATCGCCATCTACCGCAACGGGGCACTGATACAGAAGCTGCAGCAACGGGGTGGACAGATGCCCACCCGCTTTATCGATAAAGAGGGAAAGGTTAGCGACCGCTACGAAGTTGCTACCTATAACGTGGTAGGCACCGAATCAAGTAAAACAGAAGCTATTGAAACGAAATGACAACAACCATGAAAATCATGAAGAAGAGAATAAGTAGAATAGTCACCGCTGTGTTGGTGGCCGGCGTAAGCCTAACGCTGACATGCTGCGGAGCGAAGAGCGAAGAGACAACGGTCAACGAACAGACCGTAGTCAAACCCATTACGGGTACTTGGGTCAATCTGGCCTATAAGGATGTACGTAACAAATACACCAACCCAGCCAGTGTGGACGAGAGCAGCCCCGAACTGTGGCGTGCCAAGGTACGCGAGTGGTCGGCCATGGGACTGGAGTACCTAGTGCTGATGGAGGTAGCCAACGAATGCAAAGCTTACTACCCCTCAAAGCTGATGCCCTGGATCTATGATTCCGCACAGTGCAGTCCAGTAGAGGCCATATTAGACGAAGCCAGTCTGCACGACATGAAGGTCTTCATGAGTACAGGTTGGGCCAAAGATCAAGATGACAACCTGCTCGACCCCGCCATCAAACAGCGCCAACTTGAAATTATGGAGGAGATTGCCACACTCTACAAGGAGAGTCCCGCCTTCTATGGCTGGTATCTACCCGTAGAGGATTGCCTCTGCCCCATCTTTGCCGAACACGCCGTGCAATCGGTCAACGCTCTGGTGGAGCGCGCCCATCAACTCACTCCTGGCAAAAAGACCCTCATATCGCCCTATGGAATCAGTCTCTCTGACTTCGACAACCCCGAGTACGAACAACAAATGGGCAAGTTAAAGGTTGATATCATAGCCTACCAAGACGAGATAGGTTGTGTCAGAGAGCCTTTCCCTCTACCCCGCCTGCGTGAGAACTGGAAGCGTCTGCACGCCATCCATCAAAAACTGAATATTGAATTCTGGGCCAATTGTGAAACCTTCACTTGGGAAGCTGGGACCAATGACCGCCAGTCGGCCCTTATTCCCGCGGCCTACTCCCGTTTGCTTGCCCAGCAAGCCGCTGCGTCGGTAGCCGGTGTTGACCGCATCGTCTCCTTCATGTTCGATGGCCTCATCGAGCATCCCGATTCGCCCTACCAGTTAGGCCAGCCTAAATGGTCCAACCAGCTCTATCAGCACTACATGGCTTGGCTCCATGGCGACCCCTACTGGAAGCTGATGGAGGCCTCAATGACCGACCGCTTACAAAATGCGGCATCCCCGTCAGTCACCCAAGATGCCAACTGCAGTACCCTCTTTGACGGCCTTGTAGCCGAAGAGGACACCACCGACATCCACTGGAAAAAGTTCAATTCCGGCGACCAAGAGATTCTCATCGACAGGAAACAGGAATGTACTCCAGTGAAACAGATTATGATCCGCACCCTGAACTACCAGAGAGGAGGCATCACACCCCCCACAAAGTTTGCCCTCTACGCCTCGAATGACGGGCAGAGCTACCAACTCCTCGCCATCAAGGATGCGCCTACCTTTCCTAACCAGAACCATGACGCATGGATTGATGGCGTACTCTTCGACCAGTTTCAGACCAATGCCCGCTATCTGAAGATTGCCTTCCACGTAGCAAACGCGACCTGCATTGATGAGATTTATCTCAATCCTGAGATTCGATAACAAAGCCAATTATTTGCACCAGAGGTCGGGGCGGTCGGTTATAATGCCGTCCACCTCCATCCTGGGGGCTTTAGTGCCTTCCAAGGTCCACATCTTAACCTCTTTGCCGTGGCGATGGATGTCTTGGATAAGGTGATGGTTCAACGAACAGTAATAGAAATTGAATGAAGCTACGTAGTGATACTTCTCGAAACTGAAGGGAGTAATCTGCTTGCCATCGGTAATGAGGGTCCAAAGCAGGGCCAGCGCATCTTGACGGTAGAGGTTCTCGTTGTAGAAGTCGGAAAGTAACATGCCGTTAATCAGGCTGACTGAGGCCAGTTTCTTGAGGCGCATCACGGGCGCTAACTGCATTGAGAGGCGTTTGTGGCGTTCAATCACTGCCGTGTCTGCAGCGTTGTTCTGTATGGTATGTACAATGGCATTGAACTCGGCAATTCCTTCTGCCACCTCAGTGCCGCTATGAATCAGTTGGGGAATCAAGGTGAAGAGTTCCTCCTCGTAGTTTTCATTAATCAGGGCGTTCATGGTGTCGTTGACCAGCGACATGATGTTGAACTCATCGCCCCACTGACGAGCCAATTCAATAAGTACCCCCAGGTTATTCGGTGGACGTCAATACTTGAAACTGCTTCCACCGAGGAACTCACGCAAGAGGGAGGTGGGGGGAATCTCTTTATCTTGAACGGGAGTGAAGTAACGGATGAACTTGAGCAGACGGTAGGCTTCAGCATACTCAGGGCAGTTTTGCGGTACGCTACTCAGGATGGGCTCAGCATGGCTGCGAAGCACAGCCAGCTCGTAAAGCATAGCTGAGTTGAACATCATGTCGGCATTTTCTTGGTAAGGGAAGATCCATTTGTCCTCACCGGCACGTACACTGGGCCAGCGGCTGATAGTCTGCTGGGCGGAGTAGTTGCGATATTTGTAGTCGCGGATGATGCGGCGAAGCAGACGGTTGTCGGTTGTAGGTATCCAGTTGTGGTTGTCGAGCGAGATGGTGGTCAGAGCAGAGACATAGACCTTGAACTTCTTCCCGTCAGGAATATCAGGGGTGAGTTCGGGATTCAGAGCATGAATGCCCTCAAGCACCAGGATGGTGTTCTGGTCGATGCGCAACCGTTCGCCCTTGTACTCCTTTCTACCGGTGGTGAAGTTGAAAGTGGGCAGTTCCACCTCTTCGCCACGCAGAAGGGCTTGCAGCTGGTCGTTGAAAAGCTTTAGGTCAAGAGCGTAAAGAGACTCGTAATCGTAATTGCCCTGAGCATCGAGCGGGGTCTCCTCACGGTTGACGAAGTAGTTGTCAAGCGAGATAGGGTACGGACGTAGGCCACAGGTCATCAGCTGGATGGAGAGGCGTTTGCTGAAGGTGGTCTTGCCAGAGGATGAGGGGCCGGAAATGAGCACCAGTTTAACGCCTCCGCTGCCATCAGCACTACGCGAGGCAATAGCCTCGGCTATGCGGGCAATCTTGCGCTCTTGCAACGCTTCATTGAGGTTGATGAGGTCTGTAGCATGACCCTGGAGGCAGAGGTGGTTAAAATCTCCTACATTGTTGAGTCCCATGAGTTGGTTCCAGTGGAGGTGCTCCTTGAAGACCTCAAGCATTTTCTCCTGCTTGATGATCTCTTCCAGGCGGTCGGGCTGCTCCTTATTAGGGATACGCAGCAGGATACCTTCGTCATAGGGAAGAATATCCCATAGCCGTAGGTAGCCGGTGGAGGGCAAGAGGTTGCCGTAATAGAAGTCGATGGTGTCACCACAACTATTATAATAGGAATAGAGGGAACCGGAAGTTTCAAGCAGTTTGACTTTGTCTGAGAGACCTTGAGCATTGAAGAGACGAATGACTTCATCGGTATGGCATTCATGGCGCTCAAAGGGGAGATTTTCAGCGATAATCCGCTCCATTTGCCGCTTGATGGCGGCTACATCTTCTGCCTTCAAGGGGCGATCAAGGAAAAGGTTGCAGTAGTAGCCCTTGCTGACCGGGTGCTCCACACGGAGTATCCCTTTCGGAAAGAGTGTGCGAACCGCCTTGTAGAGCACAAAGCAGAGAGAACGGACATAGGTGCGCATGCCCGAAGATTGGCGCAGGTCCAGAAATTCGATATCTTTGTTGTTGTAGAGCCGGAACCGTAGTCCCTCGCTGCGGTTGTTAACCTTGGCACTGACGATGGGATAGGGTAACTGGAGGTTGAGCGTTTGAAGTACCTCGAGCAGACTGCTGCCAATAGCTACATCGTAACTTTGGCCGTTGTTTTTACAGAGAATTTTAACCGTTTCTTTCATCTTTTCTCAAATTTGGCCTAAAGATAGGCAGATTTTCCGGTAAAGATAACCATTCAATTTATGCTTTGCAACATATAATGCAAATATCAGCCAATAATTTAGTGGATTAAAGCATTTTTTTTCTAAATTTGCGCCCAATTACGAAACAAAGACAATAATAACATGGACACATTCATGAATCTGCTGAGTCTGCTTGGCTCGCTGGGATTGT
>CAMAMO010000104.1 GCA_945836915.1 uncultured Mediterranea sp. | reverse complement strand
CGCAACGAAGCCATGGAACAGCGCGAAATGGCCGACAGCAAGGTACTGAAACTCACCGAGTTTGTGACTGCCAATGAGTTGGCTTCGATGATGGACATCTCAGTCACTCAGGTCATTGCCACCTGTATGAGTGTGGGTATCATGGTATCCATCAACCAGCGCCTCGATGCCGAGACCATCAACCTGGTGGCCGAGGAGTTTGGCTTCAAGACGGAGTATGTCAGCGCCGAAGTGGCTCAGGCTATCGTCGAAGAGGCCGATGCCGAAGAGGATTTGGAGCCTCGTGCCCCGATTGTGACGGTGATGGGTCACGTCGATCACGGTAAGACCTCGTTGCTCGACTACATCCGCAAGGCCAACGTGATTGCCGGTGAGGCCGGTGGTATTACGCAGCACATCGGTGCCTACCACGTGACGCTGGAGGATGGTCGTGTCATCACCTTCCTCGACACACCCGGTCACGAAGCCTTCACCGCCATGCGTGCCCGTGGTGCCAAGGTGACCGACATCGCCATCATCATCGTCGCTGCCGACGACAACGTGATGCCTCAGACCAAGGAGGCCATCAACCACGCCATGGCAGCCGGTGTACCCATTGTCTTTGCGATTAACAAAATAGATAAACCCACCGCCAACCCCGATAAGATTAAGGAGGAGCTGGCCGGTATGAACTTCCTGGTTGAAGACTGGGGAGGTAAGTATCAGAGTCAGGATATCTCTGCCAAGAAGGGTATCGGTGTAAACGAACTGATGGAGAAGGTACTGCTCGAGGCCGAGATGCTGGAGCTGAAAGCCAACCCCAACCGTAAGGCTACCGGTAGCATCATCGAATCAAGCCTCGACAAGGGCCGTGGCTACGTGGCTACGGTGCTGGTCAGCAATGGTACCCTGCGTGTTGGCGACATTGTATTGGCAGGCACCCACTATGGCCGCGTCAAGGCGATGTTCAACGAGCGCAACCAGCGCATGACAGAGGCTGGTCCGGCTACCCCCGCCTTGATTTTAGGTCTGAACGGAGCCCCCGCCGCTGGCGATACCTTCCACGTGATTGATACCGACCAGGAGGCCCGCGAGATTGCCAACAAGCGCGAACAGTTGCAGCGTGAGCAGGGTCTGCGTACACAGAAGATGCTTACCCTCGACGAGGTGGGCCGCCGCTTGGCTTTGGGCGACTTCCATGAGCTCAACATCATCGTTAAGGGTGACGTGGACGGTTCTGTAGAGGCTCTGAGCGATTCACTCATCAAGCTCTCTACCGAGCAGATTCAGGTCAACGTCATCCACAAGGGCGTGGGTCAGATTTCCGAGTCAGACGTCTCGCTGGCCGCAGCCAGCGACGCCATCATCGTTGGCTTCCAGGTACGTCCCTCGGGTGCAGCAGCCAAGCAGGCAGAGCAAGAGGGTGTCGATATCCGCAAGTATTCGGTCATCTACGACGCCATCGAGGAGGTGAAGGCCGCCATGGAGGGTATGCTGGCTCCGACGTTGAAGGAGCAGGTAACCGCCACCATCGAGGTGCGCGAGGTGTTCAACATCAGCAAGGTAGGTATGGTCGCTGGTGCGATGGTACGTACCGGCAAGGTGAAACGCACCGACAAGGCTCGCCTGATTCGCGACGGTATCGTTATCTTCACCGGCAATATCAACGCCCTGAAGCGCTTCAAGGATGACGTCAAGGAGGTAGGTACCAACTTTGAATGCGGTATCAGCCTCACGGCTTGCAACGACCTCAAGGTGGGCGACGTCATTGAGACCTTCGAAGAGATTGAAGTTAAAGCTACTTTATAATTCTTAATCATCCGAACATGCCTACGATAGATATTGTTATATTGGTCCTGTTTCTGCTGGGTGTCTTCAGCGGTATCCGCGAAGGATTCATCAAGCAGCTGGCCTCGCTGTTAGGACTGGTTGTCGGTTTGCTGGCAGCCAAGGCGCTCTACCTCACCGTAGCCGAGCGCATTGCGCCGCTGGTGGGTGAATCGCCCACCTTCGCCAAGGTGTCCGCCTTCATCCTGATCTGGCTGGCGGTGCCCTTAGCCTTCTCGCTGATTGCTTCGCTCTTTACCAAAGCGATTGAAGCGGCTCAGTTGGGGTGGATTAACCGCTGGCTCGGTGCTGGCCTGGGTGCCATCAAGGCACTCATCGCCATGAGCCTGCTCATCTGCATCATCGAGTGGATTGACAAACCCGGCGATCTGCTGCTCAGCAAAGAGATCAAACAGGAGTCGAAGTTCTATTACCCCATGGAGCAGATGGCAGGCGTCTTCCTGCCGGCCGCTGCCGAGTGGGCCACGAAGGAATAACCACAACATCTCATGCAAGAAGAAAAGAATCAATTTGTCAAACAGCTGACGCAAGAGCGCTACAAATACGGCTTCACCACCGACCTCCCCACGGAGATTATCGAGCGTGGACTCAACGAGGAGGTGGTGCGCCTGATTTCGCGGAAGAAGGAGGAGCCGGAGTGGCTGCTTGAGTTCCGTCTCAAGGCCTACCGCTACTGGACCACCCTTCAGCCCCCCACATGGGCCCATCTGCGCATCCCGGAAATCGACTTCCAGAGTATCTCTTACTATGCCGACCCCACCCGCAAACGCGAGGGCGAGGCGAAGAGCCTGGATGACCTCGATCCGGAACTGATGAAGACCTTCGACAAGTTAGGTATCCCCCTGGAGGAGCGGTTGGCATTGAGCGGCATGGCCGTGGATGCGGTGATGGACTCGGTGTCGGTCAAGACCACCTTCAAGGAGACGCTGATGGAGAAGGGCATCATCTTCTGCAGCATCAGCGAAGCAGTACGCGAACACCCCGACCTGGTGAAGCAGTACCTTGGCTCGGTGGTAGGCTACCGCGACAACTTCTACGCCGCCCTCAACTCAGCTGTCTTCTCTGACGGTTCATTCGTCTATATCCCCAAAGGGGTGCGTTGCCCCATGGAGCTGAGCACCTACTTCCGTATCAATGCCCGCGGCACGGGCCAGTTTGAACGTACGCTGATTGTGGCTGATGACGACGCCTACGTCTCCTACCTCGAAGGGTGTACCGCCCCGATGCGCGATGAGAACCAGCTGCATGCCGCCATCGTAGAGATTGTGGTGCACGACCGCGCCGAGGTGAAGTACAGCACCGTGCAAAACTGGTACCCTGGCGATGAGCAGGGACGCGGCGGTGTCTATAACTTCGTAACGAAACGTGGTCTCTGCAAGGGCAAGCAGAGCAAACTCAGCTGGACACAGGTGGAGACCGGTAGTGCCATCACCTGGAAATACCCCTCGTGCATCTTGGCTGGCGATGACTCTACCGCCGAGTTTTACAGCGTAGCGGTGACCAACCATTACCAGCAGGCTGATACCGGCACCAAGATGATCCACTTAGGGAAGAACACCCGCAGCACCATTGTGAGCAAGGGCATCTCGGCCGGACGGAGCGAGAACTCCTACCGCGGCTTGGTGAAGGTCTCTGCGCGAGCAGACGGTGCCCGTAACTACAGCCAGTGCGACTCGCTGCTGCTGGGTAGTCACTGCGGTGCCCACACCTTCCCCTACATGGACATCCAGAATCCCACCGCCGTCGTGGAACACGAAGCCACCACCGGTAAGATTAGCGAAGAGCAACTCTTCTACTGCAACCAGCGAGGCATCTCCACCGAAGACGCCGTAGGCCTCATCGTCAACGGCTACGCCAAAGAGGTGCTCAGCAAGCTCCCCATGGAGTTTGCCGTAGAGGCTCAGAAACTCTTGGCCGTCTCTCTGGAGGGAAGCGTTGGGTAGTGATTAGTGTTGAGTGATTAGTGTTTAGTGTTGAGTGATTAGTGATTAGAAACAACAATTCATCATGCTCGAAATAAAAGATTTACACGCCTCGATTGGAGGCAAAGAGATATTAAAGGGTGTTAGCCTGACCATCGCTGATGGCGAGGTGCATGCCCTGATGGGTCAGAACGGTGCCGGCAAAAGTACGCTGAGCAATGTGCTGGTGGGCCACCCAGCCTATGAGGTGACCAGCGGAACGGTGACCTTCAACGGCAAAGACCTACTGGCTATGAAGCCTGAGGAGCGTGCCCACGAGGGCATCTTCCTCTCCTTCCAAACCCCCGTGGAGATTCCCGGTGTGTCGATGGTTAACTTCATGCGCACCGCCGTGAACGAGCGCCGCAAGCACCAGCACCTCCCCGCCCTCTCGGCCGGTGAGTTCCTCAAGCTGATGCGCGAAAAGCGGGCCGTGGTCGAGCTGGACAGCAAGCTGGCCAACCGCTCGGTCAACGAGGGCTTCAGCGGCGGAGAGAAGAAACGCAACGAAATCTTCCAGATGGCCATGCTGGAACCCACCTTCACCATCCTCGACGAGACCGACTCAGGCCTCGACGTCGATGCCCTGCGTATCGTGGCCGAGGGATTCAACAAGCTGCGTACTCCGCAGACCAGCGCCATGGTCATCACCCACTACCAACGCCTGCTCGACTACCTGAAGCCCGACATCGTGCACGTGCTGATGGAGGGACGCATCGTCAAGACTGGCGGTCCTGAACTGGCCACCCGTATCGAGCAGCAAGGCTTTGACTGGATTAAAAACGAACTGGCATGATGAACCACGCAGCGCAACAATACATTGACCTTTACCAGCAGGCCGAGGCGATGATCTGCCGCCACAGCGCACCGGTGCTCAACGCCCTGCGCCCTGCGGCCATCGAGGCCTTCAGCCGTCTGGGTTGGCCCAGCACGAAGGTCGAGGCCTACCGCTATACCCAGCTGGAGCCCCTGATGGAGCCCGATTTCGCCCTCAACCTCAACCGGCTGCAGATGCCCGCTAACCCGAGCGATGCCTTCAGGTGCGATGTACCTAACCTCAGCACCGCCCTCTACTTCGTGGTCAACGACACCCTGCTGCCCGCCACGCATCACCTCCTCCCCGAGGGGGTCTATATGGGTAGTCTGCGCCAGATGGCGCTGGAGCGTCCCGATCTGGTCGAGCGATACTACGGCCAACTGGCCCAGACTGAGACCGATGCCCTGACAGCCTTCAACACCGCCTTCGCACAGGATGGTGTGATGCTCTATGTACCGCGTGGTGTAGTGATGGAAAAGCCTATCCAGCTGGTCAACACCCTTCGCTCCGAGGTCGATTTCATGGCCAACCGCCGCCTGCTCATCGTCATTGAAGCGGGGGCACAGGCCCGTCTGCTGATCTGCGACCATGCCGCAGCCGGTGCACGCTACGTCTCCACCCAGGTTACCGAAGCCTATATTGGCGAAGGGGCCGTCTTCGACCTCTATGATCTGGAGGAGACCCACGCCCAAACCAGCCGCCTCAACACCCTCTATATGCGCCAGGAGACTAACAGCAACGTGCAGATCAGCACCATCTCGCTGACAGGCGGTCACACCCGCAACACCATGCAGATAGCCCTCGACGGCCCCCATGCCGAGCTCAACCTCAGCGGCATGGTCATTGCCGACGGCGAGCAACATGTGGATAACCACACCACCATCCTGCATAACGCACCCCGCTGCGTCAGCCATGAGCTGATGAAGTATGTACTCAACGACCGAGCCACCGGCGTGTTCAGCGGACTGGTGAAGGTGCAACCGGGTGCCGACAAGACCATCTCAGAACAGACCAACCGCAACCTCTGTGCCACCTCCACGGCCCACATGTACACCCGTCCGCAGTTAGAGATCTATGCCGACGACGTGAAGTGCAGCCACGGTGCAACGGTCGGTCAGCTGAACGAAGCCGCCCTCTTCTACATGCGCCAGCGCGGCATCAGCGAGGCCGAAGCCCGCCTGATGCTGATGTTCGCCTTCGTAGGCGAAGCCATCGACACCATCCGCATGGAGGCCTTGAAAGACCGCCTCCACCACCTGGTAGAGAAACGCTTCCGCGGCGAACTGGGGCAGTGCAAAGGGTGTAAGCTGAGTGAGAAGTGATTAGTGGTTAGTGTTTAGTTTTAAGTGGTTAGTGATTCGTTTTAAGTGATTAGTGATGATGGATATCAATAAGATACGAGAGGATTTCCCTATATTAAGCCGTACGGTCTATAACCGTCCGTTGGTCTATTTGGATAATGGTGCTACCACACAGAAGCCTCGGTGCGTGGTTCAGGCTATGGTCGATGAGTACTATTCGGTCAACGCCAATGTGCACCGCGGTGTTCACTTCCTCTCGCAGCAAGCCACCGAGCTCCACGAAGCCGCTCGCGAAACCGTCCGTCGCTTCATCAACGCACGCTCCATCAACGAGATTATCTTTACCCGAGGCACCACAGAGAGCATCAACCTCATGGCCTACAGCTTCGGCGAAGCCTTCCTCCACGAAGGCGACGAGGTAATCATCTCCACCATGGAGCACCACAGCAACATCGTACCCTGGCAGCTGCTGGCCCAGCGCAAAGGCATCGTGATTAAGGTGATACCGATGACCGACGAGGGCGAACTGCTGATGGATGCCTACCGCGGCCTCTTCAGCGAACGAACCAAGCTGGTCAGCGTAGCCCACGTCAGCAACGTGCTGGGCACCGTCAACCCCGTGGCCGACATCATCAGCTACGCCCATGCGCAAGAGGTACCAGTGCTGATTGACGGCGCCCAATCCATCCCCCACATGGCCGTCGATGTGCAGCAGCTCGATGCCGACTTCTACGTCTTCTCCGCCCACAAGGTCTATGGCCCTACTGGCGTTGGTGTACTCTACGGCAAGGAGAAGTGGCTGGAGCAGATGCCCCCCTACCAGGGTGGCGGCGAGATGATTCAGCATGTCTCTTTTGAGCGGACCACCTTCAACGAGCTCCCCTTCAAGTTCGAAGCCGGCACACCTGATTACATTGGCACCACCGCCTTGGCCACCGCCTTAGATTACGTCAGCGCCATTGGCATGGACCAGATTGCCGCCCATGAGCAGGAGTTAGTGAGCTACGCCATGCAGCGCATGGATCAGATACCCGGCATGCGAATCTTTGGCCGTGCCAAGCAGAAGAGCGGTGTCATCTCCTTCCTGGTGGGCAACATCCACCATTTCGACATGGGCACCCTGCTCGACCGCCTCGGCATCGCCGTGCGTACCGGCCATCACTGTGCCCAGCCGCTGATGATTCGCTTAGGCATCGAAGGCACCGTCCGCGCCTCCTTCGGCCTCTACAACACCAAAGCCGAAGTCGATACCCTCATCCAAGGCATCGAACGGGTCGTGCAGATGTTTTAACCGTCCAAAATAAAACTGTTATCTGTTATCTGTTATTTTTTGGCGGGCATTACAGCAGAGGCCACGTTCAGCTTGATAAACATGTTGTAGTCGCTCACGCGAGCAGC
>CAMAMO010000103.1 GCA_945836915.1 uncultured Mediterranea sp. | reverse complement strand
GTGTGCTACGTGACCAAAATGAAGAAAAACCTTAAGTATGAGGTACTTGAATCCGGTATGTACGTCAATACAGAGGGACCTTTGATTTTTTACTGATTATTACTTAAAAGACTATTTCATGAAGCGCTCTTCGGATAGGGTAGGTCTAAGGTAGGTCTATGGTAAGTCCCAAGTTACTCTAAAGTCAATCTAATCTACCTCTAATTCCTGATTAGAGAATCGTTAGAGGTAGATTAGAGTTTGATTAGAGTTTTGACGGAATGAGAAGGGTTTAGAGTTGGCTTAAACCGGCCATACGCTGGGAGGTGCGCTGATAGCCTTCAACCAATTCCTCCATCACTTGGGCCACGGTTACGGGCTGCTGACCACGGAGCAGACTGACAGCCTGACCAATCTCCAGCTCGCCCTCGTCAAGGTCGCCCTCAAAGATGCCTCGCTTGGCTCTACCTTTGCCCAACAGTTCTCGCAACTGCTCCACCGAGGCACCGACCCATTCGGCCTGCTCCACCTCGTCACGGAACTTATTCTTCACCAACCGCGTGGGCGCCAGCTGTTTAAGCAGCAACTTGGTATCCCCCTCCTCCAGCGAGAGGCAACGTTGCTTAAAGGCCTCATGGGCCGAACTCTCTACCGTCAACGCAAAGCGGCTGCCTATCTGCACGCCATCGGCTCCTAACGCCATGGCAGCATAAAGGGCATCGCCGGTAGCGATTCCTCCTGCTGCCAGCAAAGGCAGGCGGGTCACGGCACGCACAGCCGGAATCAAGCAGAGGGTCGTGGTCTCCTCACGGCCATTATGTCCGCCTGCCTCAAAGCCTTCAGCCACCAGCGCATCCACGCCAGCCTCCTCCGCCTTCAAGGCAAACTTCGACGATGACACCACATGGGCTACCTTCACCCCATGCTCATGGAGCCAGCCAGTCCACTTCTTCGGAGAGCCTGCCGAGGTGAAGACCACCTTCACCCCCTCGTCGGCAATAATCTGCATAATCTCCTCAATCTGAGGATACATCAAGGGGATGTTGACGCCAAACGGTGCCGAAGTGGCCTCACGGCAACAGCGAATATGCTCACGCAACGTCTCGGGATGCATCGAGCCTGCACCCAGCAAGCCCAAGCCACCAGCCTGACTCACAGCTGAGGCTAAACGCCAACCGCTGCACCACACCATACCGCCCGAAATAATGGGGTAACGGATACCAAATAATTCACAAATGGGATTCATAGTTATTCTATTTTTTGTTGATTTGTAGGCATTAATAGTAAAAACATCCACAAAACTAACAAAAAATATTGGTTCAACCGCATATTTCAAGAAAAAAAGCCTATCTTTACGGCAATATTTTAAACTGCAACAGACTATGAAACGGCTACTGACGCTACTTTTTATCGGTTGGGGACTCAGTTTGGGCCTCAACGCCTGGGCTCAAGAGGAGCCCACCACCCCGAGTGATGTGAAGAAGAAAACCCTCTTTGTGGCCAAGCCGGGCACCATGGTAGAGCTACTCACCGAGGAGGAGGCCAACAGCATCACCCACCTCACGCTGCAAGGACGCATCAACGCCATCGACTTCCGCCACCTGCGCGATGAATTCACCTCGCTCAAGGCGCTTGATCTCTCGGCGGTGAGCATCACCAACTATATCGGCAAACTGGGTACACACCCCCACTCCACCTACGTCTATATGGCCAACTTCCTGCCAGCCTACGCTTTCTGCAAAAAGGTGAACGATTCGCTCTTTGTGGGT
Source organism: uncultured Mediterranea sp. (assembly GCA_945836915.1). Lineage (GTDB taxonomy): Bacteria > Bacteroidota > Bacteroidia > Bacteroidales > Bacteroidaceae > Bacteroides. The sequence goes on along the minus strand of CAMAMO010000103.1, from coordinate 5,571 downwards.
AAAGAGACGCTGGAGCATGTCATCCTTTCTGAGAAGATACGTAACATCGAGGATGCCGCCTTCAGAGGGTGCCGCAACCTGAAAATTCTACAGATACGGCGCAAAACGGCTCCGAATCTGCTGCCAGAGGCCTTGGCTGATAGTCTGACCGCCATCTTTGTGCCACTGGGCTGCGGCGATAGCTACCGCAACAAGACTCATTGGGAACATTTCGCCCTCCTCGAGGGAGAGCCCTGCCACGTCGCTCTGACGCTGAACCAAACACAGAGTCTGGCCAGTGAACTGATCAAACAGGGCATCCAGCCTAAGGAGGTCAACTTCCTGGAACTGCGAGGCAAGGTGGATGAGGCAGATTTCAAGTTGATTCGTGACTATATGCCCAACTTAGTGAGTCTGGATTTGGCCGAAAGCCAAGCCACCGCTATTCCGGACTTTACCTTTGCCCAAAAGCGCTACCTCATCAGCGTCATCCTGCCCAAGCAACTGCAACGTATCGGGCAACGGGCCTTCAGCGGATGCGGCCGTCTCTGCGGCTCCATCCACCTGCCCGCTTCGGTCACAGCGATAGAGTTCGGGGCCTTCATGGGCTGCGATAACCTGCGCTACGTGGTGGCTCACTCTAACCGTATCACCACATTGGGCGACCAGCTCTTTGGCGAAGGCCCCAGCAAACTTATCTATACAACTTCGCCTTCAGTTCCTTGATGTGATCAGAGGTGATGTACTCATCATACTCCATCATCTTGTCAATGATGCCGTTAGGAGTCAACTCGATGATGCGGTTGGCTACGGTCTCAATGAACTCGTGGTCGTGTGAGGAGAAGAGGATATTGCCTTTGAAAATCTTCAGGTTGTTGTTGAAAGCCTGGATAGATTCCAGGTCGAGGTGGTTGGTGGGGGTATCAAGAATCAAGCAGTTGGCGTTGCGCAGCTGCATGCGTGCAATCATACAGCGCATCTTCTCACCGCCGGAGAGGACACGGGCCTTTTTGAGCACCTCCTCACCGCTGAAGAGCATACGTCCGAGGAATCCCTTCATATAGACCTCATTACCCTCACCAAACTGGCTGAGCCAATCCACCAGATTGAGGTCGGTATCAAAGAAGGCGGTGTTATCGAGCGGCAGGTAGGCGGTGGTGATGGTCACGCCCCAGTTGAAGGTACCGGCATCGGGCTTCATGTTGCCGTTGATTATCTCAAAGAGGGCGGTCATGGCGCGGGGGTCATGTGAAAGGAAGACAATCTTATCCCCCTTCTGCACAGTGAAGTTCACGTCGCGGAAGAGTACAGTACCGTCATCGAGCGATTTGGAAAGACCACTCACCTCAAGAATCTGGTTACCGGGCTCACGTTCAGGGGTAAAGATGATACCAGGATATTTACGCGACGAGGGCTTAATCTCATCTACAGTCAGCTTCTCCAGCATCTTCTTGCGACTGGTGGTCTGCTTACTCTTCGCCACATTGGCACTGAAGCGACGGATAAACTCCTCCAACTCCTTGCGTTTCTCTTCAGCCTTGGCCTTTTGGTTCTGCTGCTGGCGCAGGGCAAGCTGACTCGACTCGTACCAGAAGCTGTAGTTACCGGCAAAGAGATTAATCTTGCCGTAATCGATATCGACCGTATGGGTGCATACGCTATCCAGGAAGTGACGGTCGTGGCTTACTACCAGAACGGTGTGCTCAAAGTTGCTGAGATACTCCTCCAACCAGGTCACCGTCTCCATGTCCAGGTCGTTGGTAGGCTCGTCGAGCAGAAGGTTGTCTGGATTACCAAACAGCGCCTGAGCCAACATCACACGCACCTTCTCCTTGTTGTTGAGTTCGCTCATCAGCATGTAGTGCTTATCCTCCTTGATGCCCAGACCGCTCAGCAGGGCAGCCGCATCACTCTCAGCGTTCCAGCCATCCAGCTCAGCAAACTTCTCCTCCAGTTCAGAAACCTTCAAGCCATCCTCATCAGAGAAATCGGTCTTGGCATAGAGGGCATCACGTTGGTTCATAATATCCCAAAGCACCGTATGCCCCATCAACACGGTGTTCATCACCGTGTAGGCATCCCATTTAAAGTGGTCCTGACTCAGAACAGAGAGCCGTTCGCCCGGACCCAGCGTAATAGAACCGGTTGTCGGGTCAAGTTCTCCCGAAATCGTTTTTAGAAAGGTAGATTTACCGGCCCCGTTCGCACCGATAATACCATAGCAGTTACCACTCGTAAACTTGAGGTTTACCTCGTTGAACAATACGCGCTTGCCAAATTGCACCGCCACATTGGATACTGTAATCATCGCTTCTTCTCTTCTAATTATTTCTAAAACGGCTGCAAAGATACGATTTTTTTGTCACTTTACCTCTTATGATTCCATGAAATACTGACATAATGGCATGAAAAGAGCTATAAATAGGAATAAGAAGCCCACAATGCCGCTTTGGCAAGGTTTTTGCGGATGTCAATTTATCAACCCGTTATCTTATCAACTAACTAATAAACTTAAAAAATAAATATGGATTGCAAGAAGCAGAAAGATGAACGCATGAGCGAAGAGAAGACTCAGCAGCAGACTGAGGCGCAAGCTAATGAGGCTACCCAAGAGGGCCAAACAGCAGAGGCCGCAACCGGAAGCGAAGAGTCGGCAAATCATGAACAACCCCTGCTGAGCCCCGAGGAACAGTTGCAAAAGGAACTGGAACAGGCACAGGCTGCGATTGAGGATCAGAAAGACAAATACCTGCGTCTCTCTGCAGAGTTTGACAACTACCGCAAGCGCACGATGAAGGAGAAGGCTGAACTTATTCTCAACGGTGGCGAACGCTGCATTACCAGCATCTTACCGATTATCGATGATTTTGAACGTGCGCTCCAAACGATGCAGTCGGCTACCGATGTAGCTGCCGTGCGCGAAGGCGTTGAGCTGATTTACACCAAATTTATCTCAACTCTGGAGAAGAATGGCGTAAAAGCCATTGAGACCCAGGAGAAGGCGCTCGATACCGACTTCCACGAAGCCATTGCCGTGATTCCCGCTCCTACGAAAGAGCTGAAGGGCAAGATTCTGGATTGCACCAAGAAGGGCTACACGCTCAATGATAAGGTGATTCGCCACGCCCAAGTGGTGGTTGGTGAATAATAGGATGTATGACGTGAACAGAGATTGAAGAAAAAAGGTATGGAGAAAAGAGATTACTATGAAGTGCTTGAGGTGCCCAAGACGGCTACCGCAGACGAAATAAAGAAGGCCTATCGCAAGAAGGCCATCCAGTACCACCCCGACAAGAACCCGGGTGATAAGGAGGCGGAAGAGAAGTTCAAAGAGGCAGCCGAGGCCTACGAGGTGCTCAGCGACCCCGAGAAGCGTCAGCGTTATGACCAGTTTGGACACGCAGGTGTCAGCGGGGCTGCCGGCAATGGCGGCCCGTTTGGCGGTTTCGGCGGTGGCGGCATGTCTATGGAAGATATCTTCAGCATGTTTGGCGATATCTTTGGCGGCCACAGCGGCTTTAGCGGAGGCTTTGGCGGATTCGGCGGCGGTGGTGGTTCTCAATCCAGAGTACACCGCGGCACAGACCTCCGCGTCAAGGTTCGCCTCACACTGCAAGAGGTAGCCACGGGCGTAGAGAAGAAGTTCAAATTGAAAAAGTATGTGCCCTGTAGCCACTGCCACGGCACAGGCGCCGAGGGAGATAGCGCTACAGAAACCTGCCCGCACTGTCATGGTACCGGTACGGTGATTCGTACGCAGCAAACCATCTTGGGTGCTATGCAAACCCGCAGCGTCTGCCCCCACTGTAACGGTGAAGGTAAGATAATCAAAAATAAGTGTAAGGAGTGCGGCGGTGACGGTATCGTCATGGGCGAAGAGGTGGTCACCGTTAAGATTCCGGCTGGTGTGGCTGAAGGCATGCAACTCTCTATGAGCGGAAAGGGTAATGCAGCCAAGAGGGGCGGCATTCCTGGCGACCTCTTTATCCTGGTGAGTGAGGAGCCAGACAAAGAGCTGATTCGTGAGGATAATGACCTAATCTATAACCTGCTGCTCGACTTCCCCACAGCCGCTCTCGGTGGCAGTGTAGAGGTGCCTACAATCAATGGCAAGGCGAAGATAAAGATAGAGTCGGGTACACAGCCTGGCAAGGTGTTGCGTCTGCGCGGTATGGGTCTGCCGGATGTGAACGGTTACGGCAAGGGTGATATCCTGATTAACATTAGCATCTACGTGCCAGAGACCTTGAGCAAGGATGAGAAGAAGGCACTGGAGAAGATGCAGGATTCTGATAACTTCAAGCCTAACGGATCTGTGAAGGAGAAGATATTCAAACGATTCAAGAAACTGTTTGATTAAGACCCTCCCGGCATAGACCCTCCCAGCCTCCCTTAAAGGGAGGGGACTTATAGGGTTTTAAATATTTGAGCGGACTGATAGCCATCCGAGGATGGTTTCAGTCCGCTCTTCTTCTATGAGGACGTTGAAGAATACTTCGTTTTATCCCTTTAACTGTTGTTTGAGGTTTACATACATACCACGACCGTAAAGTATCCAGCCGGCACAACCAGCAAAGGCCATGAAGACAAAGCCAAACAGCACCATCACCTTGCGAGGCTTAACAGGGCGCAGAGGCACACTGGCCGGTTGCACAACGGTATAGACAGGTGTAATCTCCTGCACCTTCGCCTTGGCCATTTGAAGTTGCTGCGACATCTGCGAATAGGTTTGATAGGCCAGATTCACTTCGTTCTGCAAACGCTCCTGCTCCACGCGGAAACTGAGTTGAACGATGTTTTTATTTCCATCCACAAAAGCAGCATACTTGGCTTGCGCCTTCTCATAGTTTTCCTTGCTCTCGCCATAGAGTTTCTCTGCAAAAGCCAAGTCATGACGCGCTTTGGTGGTGCGATAATCAGTAATGTAATGTTGCAAATTACGCATCACCGTATCAGTAATGGCTGCAGATATCAAGGGATCCTGCATCGTCACAGAGAGGGTCGTCACTCCGCTCTTCTTATCTACAGAAACCGCAATACGGTTGGAGAGCGCTTTAACGATGGCAGTCTCTTTCTGTGTCAGCTTAAAACTGTTAACCACATGTTCCGCACCTTCCTCCTCCTCTTCACTCTTCAGGAGAGAAAGGGTCCAGCTTATCGCTTTCATGGGAGCTGAAATGATGACACCCCACCACGGTGAGCGCTGATAGTCAAGCATGTAGCCGTAGAGAGTTGTATCTATACGAGCCTTCTGATCTGCCACTCTGACATCAAAGAGGTCAATCAAGAAAGGAGTTGAACTCACAATATCAGGGTAGAGTTCTGGAGAGAGTGCATCACCGCCGCTACTGGCGGAGAGGTTGATACCCACCATTGAGGCCAATGTACTCATGCCACCTGTTCCACTCTTACCGGTTGATTCGGGGGCCAATGTCACTGTGGTAGCATATTCACGAGGAATACTGAAAGCCACAATGATACCCACCACGGCTGCTATACCACACATCTTAATGACCCACTTCCGCTCAGCCCATACTTTCAGGGCCAGCTCCATCAAGTCAATCTCCTGCTCCTCGGGAGCCTGCAACTCAG
>CAMAMO010000102.1 GCA_945836915.1 uncultured Mediterranea sp. | reverse complement strand
TTGGCCATGGTGAATTCGGCATTAGTGCCTGCTACAGCATAGTTACCCATCAGCTCTTCGAGCGAAAGATTCTCTTTGTTGACGGCAACGAACGAGGCAACCGGTGCACCAGCGGGATCGCTGATGTTGAAGATGTATTGCGACATTCCCGGCACAATACCCGTTACCTGTCCGTTTTGGTCTCTGAGAACAACTGGCTGCACAGAGAGAATAGCGGTATAGCCACTGGCCTCGGGATCATCTTCTCCAATTTCAAAGGAGAGAGCACCCTTGTACTTCAGAGAGACCTGCTTTCCATCGTTAGTAACAAACAAACCGTTCAAGTAATAGGTCGAGCCAAGCAGCGTCACCTCCATATCACCAGATGCAATCTGCACTCCCTGCAGCTCAATGCACATCTCCTTATCCTGAGTAGGTTTCTCTACAAAGGTAAATACGCCGTTAGGCAATACCCACTCTTTGGTGGTAAAGCGCAGTTCAGCCTGCTGACCATTGGCATCTTTCAGCTCCAGGTTGATTGCCTTGATGCCCTTCTTCAATTTCTCTGTAGGCTGATTGGTTACTTGCGTCATTTCGTAACGAGCCATGTCGTAACGACCCTGCAAGTCCTCTATCGAGTCTTCACTGCATGCGCCCATCACACAGAGAGCCAGCAGCATGACCAATTTATATAGGTGTTTCATATAGAATATTCTTTATTAGAGTGAATAATAAATGGTTAATCCCAACCTTGGTTCTGAACCATGCTCTTGTTCAGCTCCATCTCCTTACGTGGAATGGGGAGCAGATTGTGTTTGGCCTTGAAACCAGAGCCGTCGTTGCTGTAGGGATAGGTTACACCAGCCACGGTGAACGAGGCAATTTGCTTACCCTGGTTGCCCAACATCTTCTCTCCGTCACCCCAGCGAACCAAGTCTTGGTAGCGCACGCACTCGTTGAAGAGCTCCAAGCGCTTCTCAGTCTTGATGTCATCCATTGTCACGCTACCCAGCGTAGCGAGATGCGCACGTTCGCGAACCTTGTTGACATATTGCAACGCCTTGCTCTTGTCGCCACCCTGCAGGTGAGCTTCAGCAGCCAGCAGCAGTACTTCGGCATAACGCATCACGCGCAGGTTAATGTACTGCAGAACCTGGAAGTAAGAGGCGTCATAGACACAGTCCTCCTTGAGGGCACGGTTTTTCCAGTTGAAGTAACCCTCGTGGCCCACCAGCTGAGCCCCGGCATTGAGCGTCAGGCCGTAAGCCTCCATCTGCTGATAGGTACGAATAGAGCTATTCAGGCGGTAACCATTCTCACCCTCAGCAGCCACGAAAGCATCGTAGAGGCTCTTGCGGGGATTGAAGAAACCGTAGGTACCGGTGGCAATCTCAGCCGAAGCCTGTCCCGTGAGGGTCATGCGGTCGGTACGCCAGCCCTGCATGATAAAGGTCATAGTCATCTGATTCCAAGCCTGCTCAGCGTCGTTACGTTTTTGGATTTCGAGTATCGACTCGCAGCAGCCGTTAGTGGCTACATGCCCCAGCTTGTCGTAGTCGCCCTGCCAGAGGTCATACTTCTGAGAGCTAATCACCTTGTCCAGTTCGGCAGCTGCCTCACTGTACTTCTTCTGGAAGAGGTAAGCCTTACCCAGCATGGCCTGAGCGGCCTCCTTGGTGACGCGCATGCCCGTTTCGCTGTCGTTCACTCCTTTCTTTGAGGGAAGCATATTGCTTTCGATAGCAGCCTTCAGATCATCCTCCACAAAAGCCCAGAGCTCTTCTGGTGTACTGTTGGGCTGGTGATATTCACCGGGAGCCAGCAGATGATCCACCTTGGGAGCTGTTCCGAAGAGGGTAACCAGTTGGAAATTGGCCCATGCACGGAAGAAGTGAGCCTCAGCGATAACCTGCTTCTTGATGTCGGTGTCGCCCTCCATCTGATCGATAATCAAGTTGGCATTGTAGATGATACCATACATACCGGAATAGACACCCGATACCATACCGTGGTCGGTATCGAAGTTGTACTCGTTGAGTTTCTCCATGTCGGAGTTGTCACCGCGACCGCCACCTCCGCACCAGACGTCGTCAGAGAGCAGATTGAGTGTGAATGACCAGTTGTAATAGTTTCCACCCCAAGAGTTATAGAGTGAGGCAGCAGCCTGCATGGCATCATTATCGGTTTTGTAGAAGTCGTTCTGACCTCCCATGTTACCGTGTTTGGGTATGTCCAAGCGGTCCTCGCAACTGGTGCCCACTACTGACATCAGACCCAACAGAGCGATATAGATATATTTTGCTTTCATTAGTGTAAAGTGATTGAAGGATTAGAATTCAATGTTGAAACCAAGTACCACCTTCTTTGAGCTGGGGTATGCACCCTTGTCAAGACCCATACCGCTGGTGGAGTTAGAGGCTGCCTCGGGATCGAAGCCAGGATAGCTGGTGAAGGTGAAGAAGTCGTCCAGTGAAGCATAGACGCGCAGGTTGTTGACAAATACCTTCTTGAGCAGCTGTTTGGGCAGGGTGTAACCCAGCTGAATCTGCTTGATCTTGAAGTATGAGCCATCATAAACCAGAGCATCAGATACACAATACTTATCCATGTTCTTGGCACCGGCACGGGGTACGGTTCCCTGTTTGTTGGTGGCTGTCCAGCGGTTGTCGTAGAACACCTCTTTCAACTTGTTGTACGAGGGAATATCAGCGCGGTTAATGCAGTTGAATACATCATTACCCACAGCTCCGGTTCCGAAGATGGTCAAGTCGAAGCCCTTCCAGGCTGCGGTCAGTGTCAGACCATAGGTAAAGTCGGGAATGGCATCGCCAATGTAGGTCAGATCGCCATCGGTAGGTTCACTCTCATCACCACTATTGTCAAGGTCGTAGAACAGGGGGTTACCGGTTTCGGGATCCACACCCTTGAACTTATAGCCGCGGAAGTAATAGACGGGATAACCCTCTTCGAAGTAGGTGATGGTGCTGGTGTGGAAGTTCTGTCCACCCAGACGAGTCAATGAGGGATCCAGATAGGTCACCTTATTGCTCAGTGTAGCCAGGTTAGCACGTACGCTGTAGTTGAAGTCGCCCACTCTGTCGCGCCAGCCCAGTTCGAATTCCCAACCCTTGTTGCTTACATTACCGGCGTTCATGGGTGAAGTGGTACCACCGATGATGAGTGAAGGAGTGGTACCGTTAACCAGCAGGTCCTTGGTCTTCTTGTCGAAGTAATCCACGCTGAAGGTCAAGCGGTCGCGCAGGAAGCGGGCATCAATACCGAAGTTAATCTGTTCAGAGGTTTCCCATTTCAGTTCGTCGTTACCCATGCTGGTGGGAGCGGCACCGGTGATGTAGTTGTTACCATTGACAAAGGGATAGATTCCGCCCAAAGCCATGTCGGTGCTGTAGGCGTAACCACCCAAAGCGGCCAGCGAACCGTTCTGACCCCAGCTGGCACGCAGCTTCAGGCTGCTGACATGCTCTTTCAGAGATTCGAAGAATTTCTCTTCGCTCAACGTCCAACCCACAGATACAGCGGGGAAGTAACCCCAGCGGTTGGTAGAGGGCAGGTAAGCCAAGTCGGCGGCATCAGCACGCAGCGACGCCTGAACAAGGTAGCGTCCCATGTAGTCGTAACCCAGACGACCGAAGTATGACATCTTGGCTGTGCGGGTCTTCTCACCACCCACGCCCTTGGTAGCCGATGCGCTGGCATAGTTCAGATAGTAGAAGAGGGGGTCATTCTTCTTCAAGGCATGTTCGCCGTTGGCAGAAAGGCTACCGCTGACGTAGTCGTAGGTAGATTCCTGGAACGACATACCCACCATGGCCGTCAGGGTGTGGCTGCCAATCTGCTTCATGTAGTTAGCGAAGTTTTCCCACTGATAGTAGATGGAGGTGCTTGAGGTGTTGCTCTGGCTAACGAAGTCACGGCTCTGTGTAGCGTTGCCGTAGAAGGGCAGGTCGGTGTTGCTTTGGCGTGTACCGCTCAGGCGATAACCGAAGCGCGACGTGAAGGTAAAGCCCTTGAAAGGCTTGAAGTCGGCATAGATTGAACCGTTGATGTTATAACCGCTGCTCTTGCCTAAGCTGCTGTCGCGCATAATCATGGGGTGATAGCTCTCACCGCCCAAGAAGCGCGATACGCTGTAGTAGGAACCATCCTTGTCTTGCAGCAGGGTCTTACCCTCCTGCAGGGCCTTGAGCATATGCTGCGGCAGGTTGTCGGCCGTATAGCTGAAGGGAGTCAACGGGTCGAACTGCAGGATAGATGCCAACAGGCTACCATACTCGTTGTTGCTGGATACCTGGCGCACGTTGTACTTCTCAATCTGGTTGGTGGTACCCACCTTGAGCCACGACTTGATTTCATGCTCGGCGTTGATGGTAGCGGTCATACGCTTATAGACATCGGCATCACCCTTTACAATACCGTTATTGTCCAGATAGGTCAGAGAGAGGTAGTAGTTACCCTTCTCGCTACCGTTGGTAAAGCTGATGTTGTGTTTCTGCATCTGGCTGCTTTCAAAGGCCTCATCGGTCCAAGCAGTGTTGGTCACGCCATCCCAGTTGCGCAGCATGTAGTCGCGAGTATAAACCTGAGCCTCGGTCATGTAGTCGATGTATTGCTCAGCGTTGAGCATCTTGGGGATACGGGCCAAGCTCTGGCTGCTCCACTGGAAGTCGTAGGAGATTTTACCCTCACCAGCTTTACCCTTCTTAGTGGTGATCAAAACCACACCGTTACCGGCTTCAGCACCATAGATAGCAGCCGAGGCAGCATCTTTGAGCACCTCCATCGAAGCGATGTCGTTGGGGTCAATACCGCTGATATCGCTCAGACGGATACCATCCACCACGTAAAGGGGATTGCTCGATACATTGGATGAGTAACCGCGCACACGTACCGTGGGGCTGCTACCAGGAGCGGCTGAGGTCTGGATGACCTGTACACCAGCGGTCTTACCCTGCAATGCAGCGGGAGCGTTGCTGATGGTACGGTTCTGCATGTCCTCTGCCTTAACCTGGCTGATGGCACCGGTTACCGAGCTCTTCTTCTGTACACCGTAACCCACAACCACCACCTCTTCCAAGGCTTGTGAGTCCTCTTTCATTGTCACATTCAGCGTGGCGGCAGCCTTTACTTCCTGCGTCACGAAGCCAATGTAGCTCAGTACAAGGGTGGCTCCCTTGTTCACTTGGAGCGTGAAGTTACCATCCAAGTCGGTAATACAACCGTTGGTAGTACCTTTCTCTAATACACTGACACCAATCATCGGTTCGCCCATGGTGTCTTTTACATTACCTTTCACCGTCAGTTGCTGTGCTTGCGCCAGCATCAGCGGAAGGCCCAACAAGAAGCAAAGCATCGCAGCCGCGAGCCGTCTTCCTGCATTGTTTTTCAATACCTGATTCATACAGTAATCGTTTTGTTAGATTATAATTGATTAATTAAAAGGGTAATCTACAGAAGTCAATCTTTAGAGGATGAATTAAAAGCCTCTGACGGGGAAGGAGCGAACCACCTCGAGCAGCTCCTTATCATGATGATAACTCAACTGGCAGTTGGCACCGAAGTTCATTGTGGCTCCTTCAGCGGCCGTATAGGCTTTCCATTCGGGGAGATTAGCCGATGCAGGCTTGCCGGTACGTGCAAAGCTGATCCAGCAGTCGCTCATCGTCTCACCCAGGGCAATGGCCTCGGCACCGCCACCGGTCATGGAGGCGTGACGCACTACGTTGTTGAATACGAAGGGAATCTCCAGGCAGTGGGTGCTACGCAGAATACCATCCATCACGGGACTCTCCCAACGGAACAGATACATATAGACCGGTGCACCGCCCTGATTGGCTTTCAAATCGGCCTGCTCTACAGCGCCCGGACGGAAGATGAAGTCGGTATCAATCAAATCCTGAGGCTTATAGCCCGGGTAAGCCTTTTCGAAGGCCGCCAGGAAGTCGTTCGTACGATCGCCGTACTTGGCGCGCATCTGCTCCTCGGCCTTCTCCTTGCTGATGCCACGGAAGGCAGGAACGTAGGTGCTCATGCAGAACTCGTGCTGGGTGGTACCAATGATGACAGGCACCTCCCTGCTCTGCTCGGGAGCTTGGGGATCGAAAGGCTGGGCAGGGAGAACCTTACCATCCACGGTAGGTGCCCAACCGAAGATGAAGGTGCTGATGCCCTCCTTCTCGGCTTCGGCCTTTACCCGGGCCACAGCCTTCTCGCCCGCAGCAAGCAATTGAGTATAGGGAATGTTTGTGATGTCGTCAATCTTTCCAGGTTTCAGGCCCAGCTCTTCGACCACAGCGGCACCGATGCGGCGTGAGTAGCGTGCCTCCATGGTGCGGAGCATGGAGCCGCTCTGTACAATAGCCTTGTGGAAGAGACCCTTGGCAGATGGGGTAGCCAGCAGGGTAGATACCTTACCACCGCCACCGCTTTGGCCGAAGATGGTGACGTTACCTGCGTCACCGCCGAAGTGAGCGATATTCTCTTTAACCCATTGAAGGGCGGCCACCAGGTCGAGCAAGCCCACATTGCCCGAAGCCGCATATTTCTCACCGAAAGCGGAGAGATCCAAAAATCCAAGTACATTCAATCGGTGGTTGAGCGTAACCACTACCACGTCGCCCTTGCGGGCCAAGTTGGCGCCATCGTAACCGGGCAGCTCCTGTCCGCTACCGGCTGCGTAACCGCCACCGTGCAGCCAAACCATGACGGGGCGTTTCTTGCCATCCTCGATACCCGGAGTCCAGATGTTCACGCGCAGGCAATCCTCACCGGGGAAGCCATCATCCCAACGGTAGGCAAAGGCCATCTGGTCGTTGGTCCAACCCTGACGGGGAGCTTGCGGACAGGTAGGTCCAAAGGCACGGCTGCTGCGAATGCCCTCCCAGCTGTCGGGAGCCGTAGGCGGCATGAAGCGCTCGGCCTTGGCGTAAGGGATACCTTTATATATATAGAGGCCATCCTGTGTGTAACCGGCTACCTTGCCCTGCTTGGTGGTAGCGATAGCTGTCTCTGAATTGGCGATAATCTCGCCGGGCTGAGCGGTCGGTTGCTGTTGGCCCGGGGTGCATTGGCAAGAGGCCAACGCGATAGCGGCAAAAGCCACCAAAGAGAGGAACTGTTTTTTCATGGCAGAAAAACTATAATAGATTAAACTAAATTTTCACGGCGCAAAAGTAGGATGATTGCCTGAGGCAGACTTTCGGATACGTATCATTGAGTTGCAGAAACGTCCGCCCACTTGTCTGAGCGTTCAAAATCTTGCCGATTTGTTCAAAAGATGTTGTATAACAGATTTTCGCCCATTTTCTTTTCCTCTGCGGGAGCAACC
>CAMAMO010000101.1 GCA_945836915.1 uncultured Mediterranea sp. | reverse complement strand
CCATGAAGATGAACGGCACCCTCTCCATCGACCCCACCTTCACCAAGGGTACGCGTTTCGTGCTGGAACTGCATGTATAGACCCTCCCGGTCCCCTTTAAGGGGGGAGATTTGACATGGAGTGACTATGCTGCACTTGTTGAATAACCTATTTAATAGAAGCAAAAGGGTCGGTAGAACAAAACCAGTTCCACCGACCCTTTATCATATATACCCTTTGATGAGGGAGTCTATTATCTGATGGCCTCTACCTCTTCAGGAGTGAGGGGAATCTTCTTACCCAGACGACGGGCACCATCGGCGGTTACCAGATAGTCCTCTTCGTTGCGGATGCCTCCGAAGTGGCGGTATTCCTCCACCTTATCGTAGTTGATGAAATCTGCAAACTTCTTCTCTCCCTTCCAGAGGTCAATCAGTTCGGGGATGAAATAGATACCGGGCTCTACGGTGAAGACGAAGCCGGGCTCTAAGGGGATAGCCAGGCGCTGGCTCTTACGACCAAACTGCGTGCTCTTGGGCTGGCCATTGTAACCTACCCATACCTCGCCGAAGTTCTCCATATCGTGTACATCGAGACCCATCATGTGGCCCAAGCCATGAGGATAGAAGAGGGCATGAGCGCCTTCGCGTACAGCATCCTCTGCATTACCCTTCATCAGGCCGAGCGACTTCATGCCCTCTACCAAGACACGGGCTGACAAATCGTAAACCTCCATGTAAGGAATGCCTGGACGGAGTGCCTTCACACTCTCCAGATGCATGGCGTTCTGAATCTCATACACTTCACGCTGACGGGTGGTGAACTTGGTGGCAGGCACCGTGCTCGACATATCGCCGCAGTAGCCTGAGGGGAGTTCGGCACCGGCATCAATCAAGAAGAGGTCGCCCTCCTTCACCAAGTTATGGTGTACATGGTTATGCAGTGTTTGGCCGTTGATGGTTGCAATGGTGGGGAAGGAGAGGGTGCAGCCGTTGGCGTGTGCTACGCGCTCAATCTCTGCAGACACTTCGTACTCATAGAGTCCCGGACGCACCGCTTTGATAGCCGCGATGTGCATATCGGCTGTGACGTTACAAGCGCGTTCAATCTCCTCAATCTCTTCAGCCGTCTTGTAGTTACGCTGAGCCACTACGCCACGGATAAAGGGTACACTGCCCTCTTGGCGAGCAATGGGCAGACCAAGCCATTCGTTGAGCTTGATTCGATGCTCCGCACGGTAGGGAGGCAGATAGTGAATGGTTTGGCCCTTCTGGATAGCCTCATGAAGGTAATCGGCCAACTTGGCAGCGGGACGGACATCGGTGATACCTACCGACTCACTCTTGTCGCGCAAGGTAGGCTGAACCCCCATCCATACAATGTAATCGATGCTCAGTTCGTCGCCAAATATAATCTCGCGGTCATTGTCGATATCAATGATAGCAGCCAACGACGGCGTGGAGATACCAAAATAGTAGAGGAAGGTGGAATCCTGACGGTACAGGAAAGCATTATCCTCATAATTCAAACCCTGCTCCTCGTTTCCAAGGAAGAGCAAAACACCCGAGCCCACATTTTTTTTCAGTTGCGCTCTGCGCTGAACATAAGTCTCTTTAGCAAACATAATAATTTTTAATGATTAGGTTTTATGACTTTGACCGCAAAATTATAAAAAATATTTGCTCGTTCTATATAATTACGCTACTTTTGCAAAGAATTTATTGAATAAATAACGAATAAATAACCAAAACCAGATGAATCAAGCCTCCCGACAGGTGCAAACCCAGTCACAACAGCAGGTTCAGACCCTCTCACCGCAACAGGTTCTGACCGTTCGGCTACTCGAGCTGCCAGCTTTGGAACTGGAAGACCGCGTGCGGGCCGAGCTGCTTGAAAATCCCGCCTTAGAGGAGGGACGCGAAGCAAGCGACCCGGCTGACACCCTTGAGGAGCCACAAGAGGCCAACCTGGCCGAAGATGGTGGCGAGGCTGATTACGACGCCCAAGCCGATTATCGCGACGAAGATGAAATCCCTGATTACTACACCCGCGACAACAACAGTAGCGCCGACAACCAGCCCCGAGAGATTCCCTATGCCGAAGCAACCTCGTTCTACGAACAGCTGAAAGAACAGCTTGGTGAGCAAGCTCTCGACGAGAAGCAACGCCAACTGGCCGAGTACCTGATTGGTTCGCTCGACGATGACGGTTTGCTGCGCAAGAGCCTGGATTCACTGAGCGACGAACTGGCCATCTACTCTGGTATCGAGGCTTCGTCTGCCGAATTGGAGGAGGTGCTCAAGGTTATTCAGCAGTTCGACCCTCCTGGCGTAGGTGCCCGCACCTTGCAAGAGTGCCTACTCATCCAACTCCGCCGCAAACGGATGGCCCACGAAGAGCCACCCCAGTTGCTGCTCAACGAAGAGCGCATCATCACCCAATGCTACGACGAGTTTACCCGCAAGCACTGGGATAAGATTGCCCAGCTATTGGAATTGAGTGATAAGGAGGTGGCTGAGGCTGTAGAAGAGATTAAGCGACTCAATCCGCGTCCGGGGGCCTCGTTGGGCGAGACCATCGGTCGGAACATGCAGCAGATTGTGCCCGACTTCATTGTGGAGAGCGATGACGAGGGACGCATCACCCTGACACTTAATGACGGCCACATGCCCGAGTTGCGCATCAGCCCCGAGTACCGCCGCCTCGTCAGTGAGCAGACACCCGCTAATGGGCGCCCCAGCCGCGAACAGAAGGAGGCGATGCTCTTTCTAAAGCAGAAGATTGACGCCGCCCAAGGTTTCATCAACGCCATCATCCAGCGCCAGCGCACCCTTACCCTTACCATGCAGGCCATCATCGACCTGCAGCGCCCCTTCTTTGTGGAGGGCGACGAGTCGTTGCTGCGCCCCATGATCTTGAAGGATGTGGCCGAGCGCACTCATCTGGACCCCTCCACCATCTCACGCGTAAGCAACAGCAAGTACGTTCAGACCAACTTTGGCATCTATCCGCTGAAGTTCTTCTTCAACGACAGTTTTGTAACCGATGAAGGGGAGGAGCTCTCCATCCGCGAAATCAAAAAATGCCTGCAGGAGATTGTCCAGAACGAAGACAAGTCCGCCCCGTTGGTCGATCAAGAGATTTGTGCCCAACTTCAGGAAAAGGGTTACCCCGTCTCTCGCCGCACGGTGGCCAAGTACCGCGAACAACTCAATATCCCCGTAGCTCGGCTACGTAAATAACCCCCAACAATTACCCCTCATGGAACAGCATCAGATAGCAGAAAAGGTCCTCAGGCGAAGCGCACGCGTGATTTCCGCGCTCTTTACGCCCTTTACCATCCCCTTTGTGGCCTTCCTTTTGCTCTTTTTTGTCTCCTATCTGCGTATCATGCCTTTAGGTTACAAGCTGATTGTATTAGGCGTAATCTACCTCTGCACCATCATGATGCCCACGCTGGGCATCTACCTTTTCCAACGGATAAACAAGCTTTCCCCCCAGGAGATGGCACAGCGCAAGCGTCGTTTCGTCCCCTTTCTGCTCACCATTTTCTCCTACCTGCTCTGCTTCTTCGTTATGGAGCGGCTCCACTTCCTGTGGTACATGCGAGGGATTATCGTGGCGGCCCTGCTGATGATGATCATCTGCGTGGTGGCCAACCTGCGCTGGAAGCTGAGCGAACACGCAGCAGGAACGGGAGCTGTGCTGGGCGGACTGGTAGCCTTCAGTGCGCTGTTTGGCTACAACCCCGTCTGGTGGCTCTGCCTGGTTATTCTTGTTGCGGGCGTGGTGGGCACAGCGCGTATCATTCTGGGGCACCACACCGTGGGTGAAGTCTTGGGCGGTTTCGCTGTGGGTTACGCCTGCGCCATGCTGGTACTCAACCCTGGAACTAACCTGCTGTTCCGACGGCTACTTATCGGATAAATCAAATGAATAACATACTAAATACTAATTAACGGATTGTTTAACCCTAAAAGACCAATCATTATGAATTTTCCAACTAACGTGAAGTACACCAGCGAACACGAATGGATTCGCGTAGAAGGCGACATCGCCTATGTAGGTATTACCGATTACGCTCAGGAGCAGCTGGGTGATATCGTATTTGTTGACATCCCCTCAGAGGGCGAGACTCTGGCCGCAGGCGACACCTTCGGTACTATCGAGGTAGTAAAGACCATCAGCGACCTCTTCTTGCCCGTAGCCGGTGAGGTGCTGGAGCAAAACGAAGCCCTGGCTGACCAACCTGAACTGGTTAACAAGGATCCCTACGGCGAAGGCTGGCTGATCAAGATCAAACCCGCCGCTGATGCTGACTTCGACGCTCTGCTCGATGCTGAAGCATACAAGGCACTGGTTAACGAGTAAGAAAACTTAGTGATTAGTGATAAATCACGATTTATCACTAATCACTAGCAACTAACAACTAAACACTAATAACTAAACACTAAACCAAGGATGTCTCCAATAGTAAGTATCATCATGGGTAGCACCAGCGATTTGCCGGTGATGGAGAAAGCTGCCCAACTGCTCAACGACATGCAGGTGCCGTTCGAAATGAATGCCCTCTCGGCACACCGTACGCCCCAAGAGGTAGAGGAGTTTGCCCGCAATGCCCAAGGGCGTGGCGTCAAGGTGATTATTGCCGCTGCCGGTATGGCGGCTGCACTGCCTGGAGTGATTGCTGCAAACACCACATTGCCAGTGATTGGTGTACCCGTAAAAGGTTCGGTGCTGGATGGCGTAGATGCCCTCTACTCCATCATCCAGATGCCTCCCGGTATCCCCGTGGCCACCGTAGCTATCAATGGCGCCATGAACGCCGCTATCTTGGCTGTGCAGATGCTGGCTCTGGCCGACGCCAACCTGGCCGAGAAGCTGGCTGCCTACAAAGAAGGCCTGAAGCAGAAAATCGTTAAGGCCAACAAAGAGCTGAAAGAAGTACATTACGACTACAAAACGAATTAAGGTGATCACTAATAACTAAACACTAATAACTAAACTCTAATCACTTCGCATCAATGGATCTTTTCAATTATTCCCGTCGGCAGACTCATGCCGTTCAGGTGGGTGCTACTCCGCTTGGTGGCGATAACCCGATTCGTCTGCAGAGTATGACCAATACAGTCACCATGGATACCGAGGCCTGTGTGGAGCAGACGCTCCGCATTGTCGAGGCCGGAGGCGAGTATGTACGCCTCACCACGCAGGGTGTGCGCGAGGCCGAGAACCTGCAACACATCAATGCCGCGCTGCGCGGTCAGGGCTGTATGGTGCCCCTGGTAGCCGATGTCCACTTCAATCCGCGTGTGGCCGATGTGGCTGCCCTCTACGCTGAAAAGGTGCGCATCAATCCCGGCAACTACGTGGATGCAGCCCGTACCTTCAAGCATCTGGAATATACGGACGAGGAGTATGCCGCTGAGATTGAAAAGATTCGCCAACGCTTCATCCCCTTCATGCAAATCTGTAAGGAGAACCACACCGCCATCCGCATCGGTGTAAACCACGGCTCGTTGAGCGACCGCATCATGTCGCGTTATGGCGATACGCCGGAGGGTATGGTGGAGTCGTGCATGGAGTTCCTGCGCATCTGCGTGGAGCAGCAGTTCACCGATGTGGTTATCTCCATCAAGGCATCGAACACAGTGGTGATGGTGCAAACCGTCCGCTTGCTGGCCGAAGTGATGGAGCGTGAAGGGATGGATTTCCCGCTCCATTTAGGCGTTACTGAGGCCGGAGATGGCGAGGATGGACGTATCAAGAGCGCCTTAGGCATTGGCGCTCTGCTGGCCGACGGATTGGGCGACACCATTCGCGTTTCGCTAAGCGAAGCCCCTGAAGCCGAGATTCCCGTTGCCCGTCAACTGGTGGATCACGTGCTTCAGCGTCAGAGCCACCCTTACATTCCTGCGGCTGCCTACCCCAGTTTCAATTATATTCACCCCGAGCGACGAGCTACGAAGGCCGTAGGTCCCATCGGTGGCGGACAAACGCCGGTTGTTATCGCCGCCCGTTTGGAGGGAGAAATAGCTTGGAACGAGCAATTTATGCCCGATTTTATCTATGTAGGGGGAGCCTCGCAGCTTCCCTCAAAAGGAGGGGACTTGCATGCGGAAACCGGCGCTGATATGAAGCGGCCTGGTTTGATTATGGATGCTCCTTATTGGCGAGGTGAGGCTCATACTTATCCTGCCTATCAGGCGGAACAGTTGCCCTTTATCTCAGCCTGCAACGCTCCCATCAAGTTCCTTTTCATCACCTATATGGGTCTGAACGACGAGGCATTGGCCTGCTTGCGTCACCACCCGGAGGTGGTTCTCATTGCGCAGAGCAACCACCCCAATCGTCTGGGCGAGCTGCGCGCCCTTATCCATCAACTGATGAACGAAGGGGTGCAGAACCCTGTAGTCCTCTTCTCACACTATGCCGAGAACGAGGCCGAAGCGCTGCAAATCAAGTCGGCTGCCGACCTGGGCGCCTTGCTCTTCGACGGACTTTGCGACGGACTCTTCCTCTACAACCAAGGCACTCTGCCCGCCACTACGGTGGATAGCACCGCCTTCGGCATCCTTCAAGCCGCCCGTCTGCGTACCAGTAAGACGGAGTACATCTCCTGCCCCGGCTGCGGCCGCACACTCTATGACCTGCAATCCACCATTGCCCGCATCAAGGCCGCTACAGCCCACCTCAAGGGGCTGAAAATAGGCATCATGGGCTGCATCGTCAACGGCCCAGGCGAAATGGCCGACGCTGACTACGGCTACGTAGGTGCCGGACGCGGCAAAATCAGCCTCTACAAGCAGAAACAATGCATTGAAAAGAATATCCCTGAAGAAGAGGCCGTAGAGAAGCTCCTCGCCCTGATTCAGGCCGACCGGAACTTATCAGAAGAGTGAGTAAGTTAAGCCTCCTTCCGTCAAGACAACATATCGCTACAACTTGAAACGAGGCAAAAACCACACAAACCGCGTTAGAACCCCCTTCGAATAGAATTCGGAGGGGGTTCTAACGTTGTAGGGCAACTTATTTAAAAGCCCGTAGACTATCCGTATAAATCATGACTATTTAGGTTATCCACAGATGTGGTTAACTTTATCCACATTAGTGGATAGCTCTATCCACTGCTGTGGATAACTCTATCCACAGATGTGGATAGACTAAAGAGACGATTACTCCATGTAAGATTATCTAATATTCCCGCCATGAAGTATTCGTTTTCCACATTGTGCCCAGGCGTAGTGCCTCATCGTTTGTCAGGAAAGAGAGATAAAAAAGGTGAGCCGACAACCCTGCCAAAGCAGAGGTGGACTCACCTTTTATCCTTAATTCCGCAACACTTTGATTTAACTTTATTTATAAGTTCCTGAGCA
>CAMAMO010000100.1 GCA_945836915.1 uncultured Mediterranea sp. | reverse complement strand
ACCCCAACATTAAAAGTGTTGTGCTCTACCTGCTGAGCTAGCGAATCAATCCTTATTTTGCCCTTTCCAGGGACTCTATTGCCGTTAAGCGGGTGCAAAGATAGTGACTTTTCTTTAATCGGCAAGGGGAAAGACTAAAAAGTTGCATTATTTTTCCTCCATTACCCTGTTTTCAGGCTGTTTTTCCTCTGTAGGTAGCTGAAATTCCTCTCTCACGATGATATATCGGCGGTAATAAGAGAGCATGAGCGTGGTCAGAGGCAGGGCGATAATCATACCGATCATACCTAATAGCGACCCCCAGATAGAGAGTGATAGCAGAATGATGGCCGGATTGAGTCCCGTCACCTTGCCCATGATACGGGGAACGAGGAAACCGTCCTGGATGATTTGTACCACCACAAAGACCAATAGGGCTGAGCCTAATATCAGCCAGAAGTTGCCCCCGGTATCCGACGTCTTCAATACAGCCAGCAGAAGGGTAGGTACAAAACCTATCACCTGCAGGTAGGGAACCAGGTTGAGCAGACCAATCAGCATGCCTAAGCCAATAGCCAAGGGGAAGTCGATGATGAGAAATCCGATGCTGAATAGGACACCTACACAGAAGGCTACCAACGTTTGACCGCGGAAGTATCTGTTCATGCCCTCCTTGATGTCGTTGAGCAATCCTACGGTAAACGGACGATATTTTGGAGGCAACAAGCCAACCCATCCTTGCGAAATCTTCTCATAATCCTGTAAGATGAAGATAACGTAAAGCAGCATGACGAAGAGCGTGAAGAGGCTGAACAGCAGATTGAACGATTCAGCTACGATAGCCCACACTTTAGGTAGTGCCTTCTGTAGGGCCTCCATGCTTCTCTCCTCCTTCAGTAGAGTTGTAATTTCGCTTTCATTGATAAGGCGGTGTACGTATTCCGAGATGAGTTGGGGCACGTTGCTCTGGTAACCTCCGTTGCTGAAGTAGTTGAGCAATAGCCGGTTGACTCTGCCCATCTCTTCTATCATGGGAGGGAAAATCAGAAGAAAGGCTCCCGTTCCAACCGCTGCTACCAGAATAATTGCGCTAAAAATGGATAGTGTGCGGCTTTTGAAGCGGAGCCGGTACTGCATGAAATGGACCAGTGGGTAGAGCATGTAGGCGATGAGCCACGCTACAAAAAAGGGGAGAAGTACCCCGCTCAGTCGCTTCAGAAGCGTCAGCAAGCCGATGATAATCAGGATGCCGATGGTTCCACGGATAAAGCTGTCAAAAGTGATTTTCTTGCGTTCCATAGGGGTGGGGCTTATTTCGGTTGGTTGTCACGCTGACGGTCCTCTTCGATAGCTTGCAGGTAACAGGTGCGGCAGAGTGGTTCATACTCGTGCGTCTCGCCCAGCATCACCTGTTTGTCATTCTGCACCGTGCGGTGTGAGAACGAGGCCAGCTGTCCGCACTTCATACAGATGGCATGCACCTTCGATACCTCATCGGCAATGGCACAGAGCGATGGCATCGGTCCGAAAGGTACCCCTCTGAAGTCCATATCCAGTCCGGCCACTATCACACGAATGCCGTTGTTGGCCAGCTCGTTGCACACATCCACCAGCCCGTTGTCAAAGAACTGAGCCTCGTCGATACCCACCACGTCAATCTCTGACGTAAAGAGTAGGATGCTGGCCGAGGCCTCAATCGGTGTCGAGGCAATCGAGTGGCTGTCATGCGACACTACATCCACCTGCGAGTAGCGCGTATCAATCGCCGGTTTGAAGATTTCCACCCGCTGTTTGGCAAACTTGGCACGCTTCAACCGGCGAATCAACTCCTCGGTCTTGCCCGAGAACATCGAGCCGCAAATCACCTCAATTCGCCCCCTGCGGCGGGTCTCCATCGTATGATCTTCTGAAAATAGCATCATGATTTTCCTCATTTTTTAGTTCGTTGGCACAAAAGTAATCATTTTGTGGAGTATCTGAACCAATTTTCACAAATTATTTCTACTTTTGTGTCGCCAATAGGGGATGATTCCCCAAAAAATACTTTTCATATGGGAAAACTCTATATCGTACCCACGCCCGTGGGCAATTTGGAAGACATGACCTTTCGCGCTATTCGTATCCTGAAGGAGGCCGATTTGGTTTTGGCTGAAGATACGCGTACGTCGGGCAACTTGCTCAAGCACTTTGAAATCAAGAATGCCTTGCAGGCCCATCACAAATTCAACGAACATAAATCGCTTGAAAGCGTTATACAGAGGTTACAAGCCGGCGAGACTGTAGCCTTGGTATCCGATGCCGGTACGCCAGGCATCTCTGATCCCGGTTTCTTGGTGGCGCGCGAGTGTGCCCGTCAAGGTATCGAGGTGGAGTGCTTACCCGGTGCTACCGCTTTCGTTCCGGCTTTGGTGGCCTCCGGTTTGCCTTGCGACCGCTTCTGCTTTGAGGGATTTCTGCCGCAGAAGAAGGGGCGTCTCTCACGCCTCAAGGCGCTGGCTACCGAGACGCGTACCATGGTGTTCTATGAATCGCCCTATCGCGTCGTCAAGTGCCTCACCCAATTGGCCGAGGTGTTTGGCGCTGACCGCCAAGCCAGTGTCTCACGTGAAATCTCCAAACTTCACGAAGAGACCGTCAGAGGCAGTTTGGAGGAACTTATCGCCCATTTCACCGCCAACGAACCCCGTGGTGAGTTTGTCATCGTGGTGGCTGGCATGGAGGAGTAGGGGGCTTGTCATCATATATAGAGAAACAAAATAACTATAATAAGAAAGAAAAACGTATGAAAAAAGTAGTCATTGTATTGGCAACCGTTGTTGCCTTAACATCATGTGACATGATTGGCGGTGGACGCAAACAGTTGGAGGCAGAGAATGATTCATTGATGGCCGTGCTGGCTAATCGCAATGCTGAATTGGACGAGATGCTAAGCACGTTCAATGACATCTCTGAGGGCTTCCGCCAAATTAATGCGGCTGAGAGCCGTGTCGATTTACAACGCTATGCTGTAAGTGAGGGTTCGCTCAATGCCAAGGAGCAACTGACCAACGATATCGAGTTTATCCGCAAGCAGATGGAGGAGAACCGCGAGCAGATTGCCAAGTTGCAGGAACAGCTGAAGAAAAGTAATAACCAATCCAGCCAGTTGAGGCGTGCCGTTGAGCAGCTGACCAAGGAGTTGGAGGATAAGGCACAACACATTGAGAACCTTCGTGCCGAGTTGGCAGCCAAGAACATCCAGATTCAGGAACTGGATATGACGGTCAAGGCGCTGGCCGTTGCACGTAAAGAATTGGCCGATGCCAATGAAGCGAAGGCCGAAACCATCTCTCGTCAGGATCAAGACCTCCATACGGCTTGGTTTGTTTTCGGCACCAAGAGTGAACTGAAGGAGAAGAATATCCTGCGTAAAGGCGAGGTGCTGACTGGTGACAAGGTTGATTTCAAGTACTTCACCAAGATCGACATACGCTCTACCAATCAGATTCGCCTCTTTGCCAAAGGAGCCGAGCTGTTGACCAGTCACCCCAACTCTTCATACATCTTTGAGAAAGATGATCAAGGAGAACTGACCTTAAAGATTACCAATACTAAGGAGTTTTGGAGCATCTCTAAGTATCTGGTTATCCAGGTAAAGAAGACGCGTTAATCGCATTAAAGGCTGGAATCGGCCGAAAAGAGTGGGGCAGTAGCGAAAAAAATAAGGCGTTTATTTGTGAATGTAACCCAAAAAGCTGTATTTTTGTCAGCAAAATCAATAATTAACGCTTTATGGAAACGCTATTGCCTTTCGCTTTGCTCTGTTTTACCTCGTTCTTCACGTTGACCAATCCCTTGGGCACCATGCCGGTGTTCCTCACCATGACCAACGGAATGAGCGAAACGGAGCGACGCTCTGTATTGAAACGTGCTACGTTGGTGGCCTTTACCACCATCATGGTCTTCACCTTTGCCGGCCAGTTCATCTTCATGTTCTTCGGTCTCTCCACTAACGGTTTCCGCATCGCCGGTGGCTTCATCATCTTCAAGATTGGTTTCGACATGCTACAGGCCCGCTACACGCCGGTCAAGCTGAAGGACGAAGAGATCAAGACCTATGCTGCCGACATCTCCGTCACCCCCTTAGGTATTCCCATCCTCTGCGGCCCAGGTGCCATTGCCAACAGCATCGTGCTGATGCAGGATGCTCACAACGTTGAGATGAAAGCCATTGTTATCGGCTCCATAGCCATTATCTACCTCATCACCTTCTTCATACTGCGCGCCTCTTCGCGTATGTTGACCGTCTTAGGCGATACAGGTAACAACGTCATGATGCGCCTGATGGGTCTAATCCTGATGGTCATTGCCGTGGAGTGCTTCGTAGGCGGAGCCAAACCCATCCTGATGGAGATTATCAGTACGGTGGTGAAGTAATTGCCTCAAACCTTATTAACAGACGTAATAACCGCCGCATAGGAATCAGTCAGAACGGCTGCACCTATGCGGCGGTGGTTATAATCGGCTAAGTTATCCTGCTAAATTGATGCGATAGGTGGTTTATTGAATGTGATTCCATTCTCATGCTTTGGCTTAAGAAATGAGTGCTCTAAAGGAAAGAATAGGTGAAGATTGTGAGGGTTTTGACATTCTGAGCCAAAATAATTATGAGGTTTCCGAAATAAACGCTAAGATTTTGAGGATTTTGACGTTTTTATAGAAAAAGATTTTGAGGATTTTGACTATACTCGTTATCTTTGTAGCGTAATTATTAAGATAGAACTATGGAAGAGCGAGTGTTTAAACGAAAATTATACGAGAAGATGCTGGAATGGAAGCGCGAACGAGCTGGCAGTACTGCCCTCCTTATCAAAGGAGCTCGACGTGTAGGGAAATCCACTTTGGCAGAAGAGTTTGCAAAACGAGAATATGATTCCTACTTACTGATAGACTTTACTGAGACTTCACAGGAGATTAAGGATTTGTTTAATGACTTATCTGACCTTGACAGTCTGTTCCTTCAGTTGCAGTTTCATTTCCATAAGCGACTGACACCGCGCCAATCAGCCATCATCTTTGATGAGGTCCAAGAGTGCCCTATGGCTCGACAAGCAATCAAGAAGTTGGTGAAAGACGGACGCTACGACTATATTGAAACAGGCTCTCTTATCTCCATCAAGAAGAACATCCAAAACATTCGGATTCCAAGCGAAGAGACACGACTTACGCTCTTTCCCATGGATTATGAAGAGTTTCGCTGGGCATTAGGTGATGAGGTTACAATTCCTATGTGCCGTGAACTTTTTGAAAAACGTCAGCCGTTTGGAGACGGCGTGATAAGAAAACTGCTACGTGATTTCCGCCTCTATATGCTGGTTGGCGGAATGCCACAAGCAGTCAATACATATCTTAAAGCCAACAATCTCAGTGTGGTAGATGCCGTAAAAAGGGAGATTATCGAACTGTACGCAGATGACTTCAGGAAGATAGACCCTACGGGAAAAGCGACACGCCTGTTTTATGCCATACCTGGACAATTGAACAAAAATGCATCTCGTTACCAAGTGTCTGGTATTATTGATCAAGGGAGACAAGATCGTGTAGAAGAGCTATTGCAGGATATGGAAGATTCTCAAGTGGTGCTCTTCTCACACCATGCCAATGATCCACACGTAGGGTTGCCTCTCCATGCCGATTCTGATAAGTACAAGATGTTTATGACTGATACTGGGCTGTTCGTCACTCTTGCTTTTCGGGATAAAGATTTTACCGAAAACAGCATTTATGCCAAATTACTCAGCGATAAGTTGCCTGCCGACCTTGGTTACGTCTATGAAAATGTAGTGGCACAGATGCTACGAGCAGCAGGTAACGAACTTTTTTATCACACGTGGCCCACAGAGAGCGGCAAACACAATTACGAGATAGACTTCTTGCTGTCGCGAGGGAATAAAATCTGCCCCATTGAGGTTAAGTCATCAGGTTATAAGCGCCATGCTTCACTCGACGCATTCAGCTGCAAGTATCCTGACCGTATTCTACATCGTTACCTAATCTATACAAAAGATTACAGAAAAGAGGGCGATTTGGAGATGGTTCCGGTGTTTCTAACCATGTGCTTGTGATTAATCACAATAGGCTTCTATTAGGAAAGGTCTCTGCACAAATTAGGATAGATGTGCAGAGGTCTCCTTTACATTGCCGCATAATGTTCGATGAGATATGAGGGCCTAATTCATTACATAGCCGGAAACGTCGATGATTTCGATTCCCTCTAAAGTGTTTAATTGGAAACCTGTAGAATTCCAAGTCTCAATAGCTACTTCATAGCTTTTGTTGGGTAAGTAATTATGGGTGAAATTGTAGGTATAGTTTTCAATTTGCTCATCACCCCATGCGATACTGCCATAGACGTTATCACCCCAAAAAGAGGGTACCATCATGCTTGCAAATGAGTGCACTATACGAAGTACGCCATATCCAGGGGCTTCTTTCATTTCGTCTGTCTGATTGTTAAGTGATACGGTTTCAGTTTGGTCTGCAAGAAATGTAATTCCTTGTTGAGTTAACACGACTCGAAACAGATATTGACATCACCCCCCCCCCTCATCTCAACCTCGGGGAAAGTAGTTTGATATATTATTATTGGCTATTATTACATGTTGATATAGCCAATAATGCGAATAATAATTAATTATTGGCTATTTTATTGGCATGATTGAACCAATAATCAACAATTATATCTATCTTTGCAGAAGGAAAATTCAATTCGTAAGGGTATGAAAGGAAACATCATTGGACGTGAAATAGAGATAGAACTCTTATCCCGAATATATAGTTCAGGACAAGCGGAGTTTGTGGCTGTCTATGGTCGGCGGCGTGTAGGGAAGACCTTTTTGATACGTGAATACTTTGAGGGCAATCTTATTTTCCAAACGTCAGGTTTAGCAAATGCCAACACCGGTGAACAACTGAAGAATTTCTACCACACAATTAAGCGTTACGACCAGACGGTGAGCCGAGAGCCGGCCGACTGGTTAGAGGCGTTTGAAATGCTCATCAGTTATCTGACTTCGTTAGGTGAAGGGCGAAAAGTGCTGTTTTTTGACGAATTGCCATGGATGGATACCCAAGGTGCCAATTTTGTATCTGCCTTGGAACACTTTTGGAACGGCTGGGCGTCAGCTCGCCGAGATATTGTATTGATTGTATGCGGTTCTGCTACATCGTGGATGATGAACAAACTGATCAACAACCATGGAGGTTTATATGGCAGGCTCACACGCAGAATCTCTCTCTCACCTTTCACGCTTGGCGAGGCTTCACAGTTTCTCGCTTCGCGGGGAATCATGTTTTCACCCTACGAAATCGCGGAGACCTATATGATTATGGGAGGGATTCCCTATTACTTGCAAATGCTTGATGC
>CAMAMO010000099.1 GCA_945836915.1 uncultured Mediterranea sp. | reverse complement strand
TTAGATGATGTACTGCGAACTGATGGATTCGTTGTTCATCACGCGACGAATGGTTTCTGCAAACATATCGGCAATGCTGAGCTGTTTTACCTTGTCGCACTTCTTGGCGTAAGGAATACTGTCGGTAAATACCATCTCTGTGAGGGCAGACTCCTGAACACGGAACGAAGCGGGGTCGCTCATCACGCAGTGGCTGGCAATGGCACGAACAGACTTGGCACCGGCCTCCATCATGATGTTAGCAGCCTTGGTAATGGTACCGGCTGTATCAACGATGTCATCAACCAAAACCACGTTCATGCCCTTCACGTCACCGATAATCTGCATGCTGCCTACCACGTTGGCACGCTCACGCGTCTTGTTGCAGAGCACCAGGGGTACACCGAGGTACTTGGAGAAGGTGCTGGCACGCTTTGAACCACCCACGTCGGGCGTAGCAATAACCAAATCCTCCAGGTTGAGCGACTGGATGTAAGGCAGGAAGACCGATGAGGCGTAGAGGTGATCAACGGGGATGTCGAAGAAACCCTGAATCTGGTCTGCGTGGAGGTCCATCGTAATCAGACGGTCGATGCCAGCTACACTCAGCAGGTCGGCCACCAGCTTGGCGCCGATAGAGACACGCGGCTTGTCCTTGCGGTCCTGACGGGCCCAGCCGAAATAGGGGATGACGGCCACAATGCTCTTGGCCGATGCACGCTTGGCGGCATCAATCATCAAAAGCAACTCCATCAGATTGTCAGAGTTGGGGAAGGTAGATTGAACCAGGAAGACATGCGAACCACGAATAGACTCTTCGTATGACACAGCAAACTCGCCGTCAGCGAAGTGTGTAATGTTCATGTTGCCCAGTGGGCAATTCAAACTCGCACAGATTTTTTCTGCAAGGTATCTCGAATTTGTTCCTGAGAAAACCCTAAATGGTGCTTTTTCGCTCATTACTATACTAGTTTTAGAACCGTTTTTTATTAATTTGTTGCAAAGGTATGAAATCTTAATTATATAATCCCTCTCTTTCGGTGGAAAAATGTCGAGTATCCCATTTTTTTTGTATTTTTGCTGTATGAAATCTCGGATTGACTCACTTCTGCCCTCTGGTACCTTCCGTAATCTCCTCTTCATCGGGACGTTCAATATGGTACTTACGCTGTTCTCTTGCTCAGGCTTCGTGCCCCACAGCGAGCGGCAACGGATTGATTCACTCCAAGCCGAGGCGTATGCCATGCGCTACAGCAATCTGGAGCAGACTGAGCAATTGGCCAGACAGGCGCTGGATGAAAGTGCGCACTACAGCCAAGGCGAGGCCGAAGCACACAACACCCTGGGTTTTACGGCCTTTATGCGGATGAATTTTGAGGAGGCGATGGCGCACTATCAGCAGGTGGAGCAGTTGACAGACAACCAGTTGGAACGGCTGATTGCCGACGTGGGACGGATGAAAATCTGTCAGCGAATGGCGCTCAACAAGGCGTATTACGACTACCGCAACAGCGCCCTTGTCAGCCTAAAGCGCATCCAGGAGGAAAAGGAGGTCTTTGCGACACCCCACCAACGCCAGCGGCTGATCTATGCCCGCAGCGAGTTTTTCCTCACCTCGGCCACCTATTATTATTACCTGCAACAACAGGCAGATGCCCGGGAGGCAATGGCACAGTTAACAGCTGATGAGGAGCTACCGAACGATACGGCTCAAGCACTTTATGCCGCCTACTTACAGGGGGCTGCCGCCCTGGTAGAGGCCAGCGGCAGCCACGACCGCCGCCTGCACTGCTTCGACCTGCTCTACGCCACAGCCCGCCGTGCCCATCAAGGAGGCTACATCTACTTTGAAGGTAACGCTCTGCAAGGGCTGACCAATCTGATGACCGCCAACGAGACTTTCCACTTCTTCGCTAGTCACCGCCAACATGAGCTCTCGCTTTTGGGTTACCCTGTGGATTCACTGCTCCCTCTCCGTCTGGGGCAGGAGGCGCTCCGCCTCTTCCAGCGCTATGGCGACCCCTACCAGATAGCCAGCGGCTACATGAGCATCAGCCGTTATCTCAACGACCACGCCCTCTACGCTGCCGCACTCGATTCACTCTCCATCGCCCTGCAGGTGGTGGGCGATTCGGTGGGAGCCGCCCTGGTTCCTGAGTGCCTCTCTCACATCGATGAACAGCTGAGCGTATGTTATGCCGGACTGGACCAGAAAGGGATGAGCGACCACTACCGCAACCGCTACCTCGACATCATGGAGCGTACCCGCCAGGATAAAGAGCTGGAGAGCCGCCTCGATGCACTGGAGCGGGAGACATCGCAACTCAACCTACTGCTGATGCTACTGGCCCTGAGTCTCTTTTTATCCGTCACTCTCTACCTCCTCTTCCGCCAACGGGCCCGCCGGCGCAACTTGCGCCTCCTGCTGCGCCTACGCCACCTCATCGCCCTCTGCCGTACCATTACCAGTGCCATTCCAGCTCAGGCTGAGAGCAACGAGGTGGTGGAAGAGGCTATCATGAAGGCCATCAGCCCCCTCCTACCCACTCTCTTTGGTTCCAAAGAGATGACCATTCAGCAGGGGAGGCTCCACTTCTCCCTCCCCCTCCGCTGGGAGGAGAGGGCGATGCTGCGTGTCATCAACCCCTATGTGGAGTGGGCCATAGCCAACGGTGAAGCCACCCTCTCGCTGGACGAACAACGCCTCACGCTGGAGGAGCAGCGCGCCATGCATGAGCGCCACATCGCCGAAAACAAACGGCAGAACATAGCCAAACGAGCCTGCCTCAGCGTAGTACACGGTATCCAGCCCTTCATCGACCGCATCCGCCACGAAGTGAGCCGCCTCAGTCAACCCCTCACCTCCAACGATAACCGCCAGCAACGCCTCCACTACATCGAGGAGCTGGCCACCACCATCAACGAGTATAACGACATCCTGGCCTACTGGATCAAGATGCGCCAAGGACAGCTGAGCCTCCATATCGAGAGTTTCGCCTTGAACGAGCTTTTCAACCTCATTGCCAAGGGAAGCCGCGCCTTCCAGATGAAGCGGCAACAGTTCACTGTCCGTCCCACCGACCTGCTGGTCAAGGCCGACAAAGCTCTGACCCTCTTCATGCTTAACACACTGACAGAAAATGCCCGAAAATATACCCCAGAAGGAGGTGCCATCCTACTGGAGGCGACTGAGGTAAGCGATGGCCCATGCGTGGAGATAGCCGTTACCGACAATGGCCCCGGCCTCAGTGCCGACGAAGTAGAAGCCATCAATGAGAAGGCGCTTCAACTGACCAAGCAGGGCGGTTTCGGGCTGATGAACTGCAAGGGCATCATCGAGAAGTACCGCAAGAGTTCACCCCTCTTCGGCTGCTGCCTCTTCCGTGTGGAAAGCTCGCCTAGACAAGGGTGCCGCTTCATCTTCCGCCTGCCTAAAGGTCAGCCACGCACCACCTCCTCGCTGAGTGGCGCTCTACTCCCCACACTGCTTCTGCTTCTTGGATTGGCCATACCCCTTCAAGCAGAGGAACACGTGGCAGAGGGACTTCTCCAGAGAGAGAAACCCTTCACAGAGGAGCGACTCACCCAGGGAATGGTCGCCGAAGGAATCGTTGCCCAGGAGATTATTACAGAAGAGAACTATGCAGAGGCGCTTCTTGATACCGCATCAATCTATGCCAACGAGGCCTATTTCAGCAACGTGGATGGCGATTACGCGCAGGCGGTGCTCTATGCCGATTCGGCCATCAGCTACCTCAACCGCCATCTGGCCTACTGCCAACAAGAGGATCCAGAGTCACTGAACGGATTGCAGCCAATGAGCCTGACGGGCGAAGAAGAGGCGGCTGAAGTGGCGTGGTGGAACGCCCCCTTTGACAGCGATTTCCACGTCATTCTGGACCTGCGCAACGAGGCCTCGGTAGCCTTTCTGGCACTGAAGCAGTGGGGCGCCTACCACTACAACAACCAAGCCTACACCACCCTCTACAAGCTTTTAGGCGAGGACAACTCTTTAGAGAGCTACTGCCGCACGCTGCAACAACAGGCCGACCATAAAAGTGCGGCCTTAGTGCTCACCCTTCTGCTGCTCATGCTGTTGATAGGTGGATACCTGCTCTTCGTACTGCGAAAGCGGCTGGCTACTCAGTGGAACTTGGAGCAGGTGCTCGATATCAGCCACCGGCTCTATACCGCAACCCACTCCACCGCCAACGAGTCAGAACTGCACACCCTGCCGCAGCGGATGCTCACGGCCACCTTTGACGCCATCTGCACCATCACCCCCATCCACAGAATGGGCATGGCCTACTACAACGACACCACCCACCAATTGGCGTGCGCCTTCTACCCCGACTTCTCCGCACCTGATGACGCCACATCCGCTACCACCCTGCTCAACCAATGCTACGACCAGGTACAACCAGTGGCGCACGGTGAGGAGCTGACCCTGCCGCTACTACTGGAACTGCAAGGGGAGCGGCGCTGCATCGGTGCCCTCTACCTCCACCTGGAGAACACCCTGCAGCGGAGTTCCGACCGCCTGTTGCTACAACTCGTCACCGACTACTGGAGCGTGGTACTCTACAACGCCGTGATGAAGATGGCAGGCAAGTACCGCGACCTGGAAAGTGCCAGTGACGAGAGCCAACGCGCCTCGTGGGAGGAGAGCAAACTCCACGTGCAGAACCTGGTGCTCGACAACTGCCTCTCCACCATCAAACACGAAACCATCTACTACCCCAACAAAATCAAGCAGCTGGCCGCACAACTAAACGAGGGGAATCCTGCGGCTCAGACTCAAGCTATCGCCGAGCTGATTGATTATTATAAAGGAATCTTCACCCTACTCAGTTCATGTGCCGACCGCCAGGTGGAGCGTGTCAGCTTCCGCCGCACGGCCATCCCCGTAAGTAATCTGGTGGCCCATGCCGAACGGTTCCTACGTCGCTACAGCCGTAACCTTGCGTTGGCTCCGACACTCACCATCCACTATGCTGAAGGGGTGAGCGAGGCAACTGTCTGGGGCGACAGCGAGCTGCTCCGCTACCTGATGGAGTCGCTGCTCATCACCCTCCTCTCCGCAGCCGAAACACCCAGCGAGATCCGTCTGACGGTGAGCCGTGATAACGACCGCTTTATCCGAATCACCCTGGGCGACCCATGTCACAGCTACTCTACAGACGAGCTCAACAGCTGGTTCCACCCCTCGATGAAGCAGATTAAGGCGCATGCCCGTGGCCGTAGCGAGGGAACAGAATACCTCATCAGCAAGCAGATTATCCGCTTGCACGACGACTATGCGGGTCAGCGTGGATGCCGTATCAACGCCATCCCTCTCACGCCACAGGGCTTTGCCCTCTACTTCACCCTACCTTGTCAAACCCCGCACCCCTCACCGATTTGTGGAGGAAGTGCCAATCAAGAATGAAATATGAAGCGATTTAAAGTTATTATTGTAGAAGATGTCAAGCTGGAGCTAAAGGGCACCATCGGCATATTCAGTCAGGAGATTCCCGAGGCCGAAGTGATAGGTACCGCCATGAGCGAAGCCGAGTTCTGGCCGCTGATGGAGAAGGAGGTACCCCAACTGGTGCTGCTCGACCTGGGTCTGGGCGGCTCTACCACCATCGGTGTGGAGGTGTGCCGCAAACTGACCCAGAACTACCCCGACGTGCATGTGCTAATCTTTACAGGTGAGGTGACCAATGAGAAGCTGTGGGTTGATGTACTGGATGCTGGCGCCGTTGGTATCATCCTGAAGACGGGCGAACTGCTAACCCAAACCGATGTCAACGCGGTGATGGAGGGGAAGCAACTGGTCTTCAACTACCCCATTCTGGAGAAGATTGTGCAGCGCTTCCGCCAGTCGGTACTGGCCGATGTACGCCGTCAGGAGGCCCTTATCCAATTCGAAATAGATGAATACGACGAGCGCTACCTGCGCCACTTGGCTTTGGGTTATACCAAGGAGATGATTGCCTCGCTCAAGGGGATGCCCTTCGGCGTGAAGTCCTTAGAGAAGCGTCAGAACGAACTGATCAACCGCCTCTTCACCCCCGACGAGCGGAGCGGTATCAATGCCACTCGCTTGGTGGTGAAAGCCCTCCAAGTGGGCATTCTGCATCTCGACCAACTGGAACCCGACGACGATTAAGCCCATGACCCGACTACACACCCTCCATCCGGCCACCCTCTTTGGCGGCTTCACCATAGGCCTGGTCCTCCTCACCTGGCTGGCAGAGGCCTATGGTCTGCAGGTTACCGACCCGCAGAGCCTGCAGCCAGTCTGCCTACAGAGTATCATCCATGCCGAGGGGATACGCTGGCTGCTGCGACACCTCACGGATCACTTCATCCTTCACCCCGCTTTTGGTCACGCTCTGTTAGCCCTCTTCGCATGGGGTACCCTGATGCACTCTCACCTGTTGAATGCCCTGCTTCGCCTCTCAGCGCTACAGCCGTATAGTGCACGGACACTGCTCCTACTGCCGGTCGTATCAGGTGTGTTGGTTCCACTTTGCAGTAGCGAAGTGGCCTTTCTCTTCTTGCCCCCGTGGGTGATTTGTCTCTTCCGCCAACGCCAGCTACCGCCACAGGTCGGTCTGTTCACTGTCATACTGGCCATAAGCTGTGGTTTCACGCACTTCTCGCTCTTTATGGCAGTTACCACCCCCTTGATTCTGCCGCTACTACTCTGGCACAGCTGTCGTCTCCTCCAGCGAGAGAGTTCAGTTCGCCGACGGAAGCCGTCGCCCCTTCTAACGGGGCACCCCCTTCCATCGGAGTACCCTTTTCATCCATCGGCTAAACAGCCACCCCTCTCTTATCGTGAACGACGGGCTCTTGTCTTCTCTCTCGTAGGCGGTGCCATCTATCTCCTGTTGATTCTTTGGGCCTCCTATCCTGTAGGAGGCATCCTACGTAGCGTGGATGGCGGATTGCTTCACTCCCCCTTGATGGAGGGTCTTGTCTCCTTGATTTCTATCGGACTGGCGTTGATGAGTGGCATCTATGGTTGGGTTTCTGGTCGGTACCGCCACGACAGTCAGTTGATAGAAGGATTCAGCGAGTTGCTGTTCCAGCTACGCGACTACCTCCTCATCCTCTTTGTCGCAGCCCAGATGAGTGCCATCTACCATTACTCTCATCTTGACACCTATCTTCTTATTCAAACGCAACAACTGCTTTCCGCTCTGCTATCGCCTCTGACGTTGCCTAACGGGGCCCTTGAGGCATTGGTTGCCCTGATTCAGCAACCTATCACCCTCCTATCCCCATTCTTCATCTACATGCCGCTGATCATGGTCTATCTACGATGGATTCAACCCACCGCTACCTACTTCACTCTGTGGCACTACAGCTGGCTACCGCTGCTACTCATCGGTCTATTTAGAGTGCTGCTATGGATGGCTTGGTGGCAGTTTGGATGGCCATTTACCCTTTAAAATCAACATAAAGGGGAAAAAGATGTAGAAATTACACCGAATATTTGGTAGATAGAAAG
>CAMAMO010000098.1 GCA_945836915.1 uncultured Mediterranea sp. | reverse complement strand
CGCGTACCCTTGGTGAAGGTGGGGTCGATGGAGAGGGTGCCGTTCATCTTCATGGCCATCAAGGCGCAGATGGGTAGGCCTAAGCCATCGCCTTCGTTCAGGTCTTTGATCTCAGTGAAGGGCTTGAAGAGATTTTCACGCTTCTCTTCATCGATGCCACAGCCGGTATCACTCACCGTGAACTGGTGGGTGTGAGCACCGCGCTTCTTGTAGTCGAGCCAAATTTTACCACCCTCGGGGGTATAAAGCGCTGCATTGTTCAACAGGTGGAGTAGAATCTTCTCCAATGGCTCTGGCGCGATTTTTGCCTTCATCTTCGGGGCGCTAACAGCCAAAGCTACATCCGCTTTCAGTGAATCATTCACTTTGGCAGCCAGCTCTTCGCAGAAGGTGTTGACACTCTTATCTTCCATCTCGTAAGGTACCGATAAACTCTGCTCCAGTTCAGAGAGCTCCTGAATATGACCCAGGAATTCGCGGAGGGCCTGAACGCCTGGCAGATTAGCCGGCAGGGTATCGAGTGTGGGTTCCATCTGTGCAGCGATATTCAGAATAAAGTGGCTCTTCTGCTCGTTGTTTTCATTAGCCATATCGATGGCGCGCTTCTGCTTGCGGGTCAGCAGAATAAAGCGCAACAGTATTACGGCGCCAATAACCAGTGCACCTGCCAGAATGGCGATTAATAGACCGAGGGCAATGATGATATATTGCTTGGAGGAGAGGGAGTGCTCTTTCTCTTCAATGGTGTTGAGGCTCTCGTCGTACTGGGCCTTCAGTTTGGCATACTCTTGACTGGCTTGTAAGGCGTTTACTGAGTCCGACCAAGCGATGTATTTGTCGTAGGTGCGAGCTAAAAGCGTGGCATTGCCGCTCTGACGAGCTACGTCAATCAACGTGGTATAACACTCTTTGATTTTGTCGTAGCTCTTATCTGACTGGTACCGGCCAATCAGTTCATTGATGGTTTCGTCGCCCTGCTTGTTCTTGCCAAAGGTGAAGTAGTAGTTGGCCCGAACCAGGAGTAGGTCGTTGCTCAGCGAGTCGTTGTTAGCCCGCTTGGCCAGGTCCGCTAACCGCTTCATATAGTCATTGGCTCGTTCGGTACTTCTTACCTTAATATATATACGCAAGCGCTCTTTCACAATAGGGTAGCGAGCTGTGGCCAGATTCTTGCCCTCCGTGCGTTCGATTTTGGCAAGCAGGATGTCTGCATCGTGAAAAAGGTCGAAAGCCTCCTTGTATAGGCTCTCACGGCTATAGAGCGCGCCGCATTGAGCGCAACAGGCTCCGGCCAAGTCGTACTGCTTGTTCTCCATATACGCTTGGTAGGCTTGCAAGTAGTTAAAGCGAGCCTTGATATACTCTTTTTTCTCCAGAGCTTGCTCTGCTTGCAACTTGAGGTTATCACCTTGGCTTTGGGCTACTAAGGTGCTGATATTTAAAAGTAAAAGGGCTACTGCGAGCCAGTTTTTCACTATCTTCATGGTGCGTTTGTTGTAATTAATATGCAATTTTTACACAAAAGTAGCGTAAAAAGTGATAGGTTGTATCTTTTTTGTCTGTTTTTTAGTTATCTTTGCAGTCGAGGAACTAATACTTATTGATATATGAAGATAAAAAATTACGTTTATGCAGCCCTTTTGCTGCTTGGTGTCACGGCCTGTGGTGGCAGTGATAGCAATGAGACTACAAACGGTAAGCCTTCAACGGAACAACCTGATAAACCAGGAGAAACGGAGCGGAATTTTGCCAAGGGTGCTGACATCAGTTGGTACACCCAGTATGAAAAAGAGGGCCTAAAGTTCTATAATGCTGCGGGCCAAGAACGTGACTGTACGACGCTGATGAAGGAACTGGGGCTGGACGCTATCCGTCTGCGCGTATGGGTCAACCCATCGGATGGCTGGTGCAACAAAGAGGATGTGGTCAAAAAGGCTAAGAAGGCCGCAGAGTTGGATATGGATGTGATGATTGACTTCCACTACAGCGATATATGGGCTGACCCAAGCAAGCAGTTCAAGCCGGCTGCTTGGAAGAACCTTGGCTTGACAGAATTGAAGCAAGCGATTGCTAACCACACAAAGGATGTACTCAATGCCTTGAAGAGTGCCGGTGTAACGCCCAAATGGGTGCAAGTAGGCAATGAAATCAGACCAGGCATGCTTTGGGATGCTGATGCTAATTTGAGCGGTGCCTCTTGGGACGTATTAGAGAAGGAGACGGAGATGGAAGGTGCAGATAAGAACTCCACTAAGGTAGTAGGTGCCAAAAACTGGGCCAACTTAGGTGCCTTTATCTCTACGGGTTATGACGCTGTAAAGAGTGTCTTTCCGCAGGCAATCGTCATTGTCCATCTGGATAATGGCTATGATAACGGGATGTTTACTTGGTTCTTTGATGAACTGAAGAAGAACAACGGCAAGTGGGATATGATTGGAATGTCTATCTATCCCTATTGGACTATGCTTTATCATGGTGATAGCTATAAGTCTGAAGATAAGGTGATTGATGATTGCATTAGCAATATCAACATGTTAGCTAATCGCTACAATTGTGATGTGATGATAGTAGAAACCGGTATGGAGTGTGGTGATGGCAAAGGTGGTGTGGCTTCATCAGCTAAACTGAACCAAGGTAAGCAGCTCCTCTCTCGTATGATTAAGGATAGCCGTGAAAAGACCAATGGCCGATGCAAGGGCGTCTTCTATTGGGAACCTGAATGCCGTCCTAATAAAAAATATGTTTTAGGCGCCTTCACCAACGACGGTAAGCCTACCGTGATTATGGATGCTTTTAAAGATTAATCCTATTATTCTACCATGAAGAAACTATTGATAACCCTCTGCAGTGCCCTGCTGGCTTGGGGCTCGCTCTCTGCTCAACGTACAGAGAGGCTGCTGGAAAAGAACTGGAAATTCTATCAAGGTGATCAGCCCGAAGCGGCTGCTCCCGATTTTGACGATAGCCGATGGCAAGCCGTCACAGTGCCTCACGATTGGGCGATTTTTGGTCCTTTTGACCGGAGTAATGACTTGCAGAATGTGGCAGTGACACAAAATTTTGAGAGCGAAGCCTCTATCAAGACTGGCCGAACTGGTGGTCTGCCCTATGTGGGTGTGGGGTGGTATCGCACCCGGTTTGATGCCCCCACAGAAGGGCGTACCGTGCTGCTCTTTGATGGGGCCATGAGCGAAGCGCGTCTCTTTGTCAACGGGCGTGAGGCCTGCTTCTGGCCCTTCGGCTATAACTCTTTCTGGTGTGACGTAACGGACTATCTCAATCCTGATGGACAGCAAAACCAATTGGCTGTTCGACTGGAGAATCGTCCGCAATCCTCACGCTGGTACCCTGGTGCCGGCCTTTACAGAAATGTTCATCTCATTACCACAAGCGCAGTGCATGTCCCTGTATGGGGTACGCAGATTACCACCCCGCATGTGGCTGAGGATTACGCTTCGGTGCGGTTGCTGACCCAAATCCAAGGAGCTGAAGGCAAATCGGTACGAATCCTTACGCGTATCTATGGTCCCAATGGTCAGGAGGTCGCCCTGAAGGATAATACCTTGCAGATGAATCATGGCAAGCCTTTTGAGCAGAACTTCCTCATCGACCGCCCTGCCCTTTGGAGTCCTGAAAGTCCCGCACTATATCGCGCCGAGTCAGAAATCTATTTCGAAGGAAGCAAGGTAGATAACTACACCACCCGTTTCGGTATCCGCAGCATCGAGATTGTTGCCGACAAAGGTTTCTTCCTCAATGGTAAGCATCGAAAATTCCAAGGTGTTTGCAACCACCACGACTTGGGCCCCTTGGGTGCCGCGATCAACGTCGCTGCTTTGCGTCGGCAGCTCACCCTGCTTAAAGAGATGGGTTGTGACGCTGTGCGTACCTCTCACAACATGCCTGCTCCTGAGTTGGTGGAACTCTGTGACGAGATGGGCTTTATGATGATGCTCGAGCCTTTCGATGAATGGGATATTGCCAAGTGCGACAACGGCTACCATCGCTACTTCAACGAGTGGGCTGAGCGTGACATGGTGAATATGCTTCACCACTACCGCAATAACCCCAGCGTAGTGATGTGGAGCGTAGGCAATGAGGTGCCTACCCAGTGCAGTCCTGAGGGCTACAAAGTGGCCTCGTTCCTGCAGGATATCTGCCATCGCGAAGACCCTACACGCCCCGTAACCTGCGGTATGGACCAAGTAAGTTGCGTCTTGAGTAACGGCTTTGCGGCTATGATAGACGTGCCAGGCTTCAACTACCGTGCCCACCGCTATGTGGAGGCCTACAGAAAACTGCCTCAGAATATCGTTCTCGGATCAGAGACCTCAAGCACCGTCAGCTCGCGCGGTGTCTATAAGTTCCCCGTTGAGTTGAAGAAACAGGCCATGTATGATGACCACCAATGCTCAGGTTACGACATGGAGGCCTGTT
This sequence comes from uncultured Mediterranea sp., assembly GCA_945836915.1. GTDB lineage: Bacteria > Bacteroidota > Bacteroidia > Bacteroidales > Bacteroidaceae > Bacteroides. The sequence continues at coordinate 3,072 of CAMAMO010000098.1, read as the reverse complement.
CGTGGAGCAATGTGCCTGATGAGGATTTTGCTTTGGCTGAGGATTACCCCTGGACAATTGGACAGTTTGTCTGGACTGGCTTTGACTACCTGGGCGAGCCTTCTCCCTACGACACTGATGCCTGGCCCAGCCATAGCTCAGTCTTTGGCATCATTGACCTCGCCTCGCTTCCTAAAGATCGATACTATCTCTATCGCAGCCTATGGAATAAGCAAGCACATACTCTCCACGTGCTGCCCCACTGGACATGGCCTGGCCGCGAAGGCAAGGTAACTCCCGTTTTTGTCTATACGGACTACCCCGAAGCCGAGCTCTTTGTGAATGGCATGAGTCAAGGCCGCCAGCGCAAGCTCACAGCAGATGAGGCCTTGGCGTTGAAGGGTAAGGATAGCCTCTGGTTGCAGCGTCGATTTCGCTTGATGTGGAACGAGGTGGTTTATCAACCCGGTGAACTGCGCGTGGTTGCCTATGATAAAAACGGGTCTGTAGCCGAAGAACGTACCGTTCGCACTGCTGGAAAGCCTCACCATCTCGAAGTGGTGGCCGACCGCATGGAGCTAACGGCTGATGGAAAGGACTTAGCCTACCTCACTGTGCGCGTAGTAGATAAAGAGGGCAACCTCTGCCCCGATGATATCCGCCTGGTGCGTTTTAGCGTCAAAGGTGCCGGTCGCTATCGTGCCGCTGCAAACGGCGATGCCACCAGCCTGGATCTCTTCCACCTGCCCCAGATGCCCCTTTTCAGCGGACAGCTGACCGCCATCGTACAGAGTGGAGAGAAGCCTGGTACGGTACAGTTTGTAGCCAAGGCCCCTGGTGTGAAGCCTTGTACTTTAACCATTCAGGTAAAATAAATAGGATTTTGTTCGCCAGCTGCTTGACGATTCTCAATCGGCCAGCAGTTGGCGAATCTCTTGCTCGTCAAGAGCGATGCGTTGACGAAGTGCCTCTATTGAGTCGAAGCGTTGCTCTTGACGGGTATATTTTATAAAGGCGATATGTATTGTTTGCCGGTAGAGGTTGCCTGTGAAGTCGAACAGATGGACCTCAATGCTCCGTTGTGGGCCGTTTTGTAGTGTGGGGCGGTGACCTATACAGAGCATACCGTTGTAAGTAGCGCCTGTAGTGAGCCTCACTTTGACGGCATAGACTCCATCTGCAGGAATCAGTTTCTGTGGGTCGTTAGGCAAGAGATTTGCCGTAGGAAAACCGATGGTACGTCCCACTTGATAGCCTGATTCCACCTCACCCTCTATGAAATAGGGATAACCCAGCAGCAGCGCTGCCTCATCGACTGCGCCATCGCTTACCAGTTGGCGAATTCTGGACGAACTGACCTGTATTTCCGTTTTATCCAGCGGCGTAGCTTGCACCACTTCCATACCCATCTCCTGGCCATAGCGTACATAATCTGCAAATCCCTCGCTGCGGTTGTGGCCAAACCGATGGTCATATCCAATGACCAACGCTTGGACATGGTACTCCTGACGCAGCATCAACATAAACTCACGGGCAGATTTCTGTGCCAACTGAGGAGTAAAGGGAATCAGAATTGTGCGATCAATAGGGGTCTGTGCCAGCAGCGCCATCTTCTCTTCAAAGGTGGTAAGCAAGTGAGGGGCATAATCGGGAGACATCACCTGACGAGGATGCACGGGAAAGGTAACTACTGCCGAGGACAAACCACGCTGTTTGGCCAGTTGTATCACTTGATCAATCAGGCAGCGATGGCCGCGATGCAGGCCGTCGAAGAAACCAATCGTAGCGACACAAGGCTGGCTATCCTTGCAGGGAGGGGAGAAACGGCTATCAATCATTGAACAAGGGTCGCCAATCTTCGTGGGCCTTAGGGGTGTACGTCTGAATACCTAACTGGCGTGCAGCTACGCAGTTGGCTGCGGAATCATCCAGAAAGAGGGTCTCTTCCGGACGAATGCCAGCATCTTCGATTACCGCTTTAAAAATCTCGATATCGGGTTTGGCCATCTTCATCTCGTAAGAGAGGTAAATCTGCTCAAAATAGTCTTCCACCTGGAAACTCTTCATCGGGAAGGCGTTCTTTATAGCCCATTGCCAATGGATATTGTTGGTGTTACTCAGCAGATAGACCATGTAGTGTTGCCGCAGTTCAAGCAGCGCCTCCAATTTGTAGGTCGGTATGCCCACCAAGAAACTGTTCCACGCCTCGTCAATCTGTGCATCGGTTAGGTTGGGTTGTTTGGCCTCGCTGCGAATGAAATCGCGAAACGCTACATCGTCAACCAACCCCTTCTCATGCTGCAGAAAGAGCCCGCGCTGGTGGCAAACGTCAAGTAGCGATTCCACCTCATTCAGTCCTAAAGCCTTGAATTGTTCAATGCAGCGGAGCCGATCCAAATCGATCAGCACACCGCCAAAGTCAAAAATTAGATTCTTGATACCTTTCATTTTTCATGAGTTAAGCCTTCTTCTCTTTGCGATCTGTGCTGGCCTCAACCACATTGACTACGTAGTCGCCCAGTTTCTCGCACTCCGCAATGATATCCATGTAATAGACACCCATCTGGTAGTCATACTCCTTGTTGTTGACATCCACGATGTTCTGGTTCTTGAGCTGGTTGCGATAGTTGTTAATCTCGTTCTCCAGATTGAACGACTTGTTGGCGTCGGCCGTTACATTCTCGTCGCGCTCAACTACCTGGATCATCTGTACCAGAGCCTCATCGGTCAACTTCATCATGGAGTGGATATGCTCATATTGGCGTTCGGTAAAATCCTGATTGGTCTGGCGTCGGCGGCTGATGGTGCGGGCCAAGTTGTAGCAGCTATCGCCAATGCTCTCTATCTCAGTTACCTCGCGTAGCATGGATCGGATTTGCAGCTTACTTTCCGAACTCAGACGACCTTCCGATACTTTATTCAGGTAGTTAGCAATCTCCAACTCCATGCTGTCGCTGATATTCTCATACTTCTCAATGCGGCTGAAGAGGGTGTTAAATTCATCATCCTTCACGGTATGAAGCAGGTCACGCACCATACCAAACATGCGGCGTGTACGCTCGGCAAAGAGGTGAATCTCCTTGCGGGCCTCCA
>CAMAMO010000097.1 GCA_945836915.1 uncultured Mediterranea sp. | reverse complement strand
TGTTTAGCGCAGGCGCAGGCGGTCGCCTACCTCAGGGACGTAATCGCCGTCTTTCTTATTCATTTTGTAGAGATTCTTCAATCTTATACCATAGCGTTGAGAGATGCCATGCATCGAGTCGCCATCGCGAACGATGTGGTATGGGTATTTCTTCGAGGCCTTCTTATTCTTCTCCTTCAGGTAGATAATATCGCCATCTTCCAGCGTGTAGTCGCGATGAAGGTCGTTGTATTTTACCAATTTCTTCCAGCTGATTTCCATCTCTTTACCTATCACACGAAAATCATCGCCGCTGCGTGCTACAATGTAAGCAATGCCGTTGGCCAGATAGATTTTATGGGGATTGAGCAGCCAAGGTTTCTTCTTGATTTCCTTCTCCCACTGGCGGGCGGCTCGCTTGCCTAAGCCCTCAGAGTCGTACTTATAAAGTTCATAATCTTCAATGATGGTAATAAGGCGGTTAGCGTACGATGGGTCGGTAGCATAACCCGCCTTCTTCAAGCCGCGCGCCCAGCCACGGTAGTCGGTAATCTTCAGATTGAAGAGGAAGGCGTAGCGGCTGCCTTGGCGCAGGAAGGTGGAGTGATCTTGATAGGAGTCACGCGGATGGTTGTAGGCCCGGAAGCACTCGCCTCGAGCATCATCGTCGTGATAGACGCGGCGCCCACGCCAGTTGCTGTGACACTTGATACCGAAGTGATTGTTACTTTTTCGCGCCAGCTGGCTCATGCCAGCGCCACTCTCCAGCAAGCCTTGCGCCAGGATGATACTGGCCGGAATCTTAGCGCTCTTCATCTGCTCTACGGCCAGCGGAGCATAGAGACGGATATAATCATTGTAACGGCTGTTGCGACGCTGCGCTTGAGCGACCGAAACAACGGCCAGCAGACAAATCGCGAGGGGAACTATGCGAATGGTTCGATACATGGTCATAAAACGTATTATACAGATAAATAAAGGGGTTCAACAGAGCACAAAAATACCCTTTTTCGCTGAAGAGAGCAACTATTTCAACCCTAATTCGCTGGCTAACGAATAATTTTTGTAGTTTTGCCGGCATAAACATCACAAAATAGTGTGAAAAGAACAATGAAACAGGATGAAGTCATCGAACGAGTAAGCCTTTTTATAGCCCGCCACCAGCTGCTTGTGGCGGAGCGAGGGGTGTTAGTGGCCCTAAGCGGTGGGGCCGATTCTGTAGCGTTGCTGCGCCTGCTGCTGGCTCTGAACTACCGCTGCGAGGCCGCCCATTGCAACTTCCAGCTGCGAGGCGAGGAGTCGGAGCGCGACGAGCTGTTTGTACGCCGCCTCTGTAGCGACCTGCATGTACCGCTTCATACCATCCGTTTTGACACCATGCAGCGCGTCAAGGAGAGTCACCTGTCTGTCGAGATGGCCGCACGCCAGCTACGCTACGACTGGTTTGAGCAGCTCATCAGTGAGCGCCACCTCCAAGCCGTAGCCGTGGCTCATCATCAAGATGACAGCATCGAGACCATGCTCATCAACCTGATTCGAGGCACCGGCATCGACGGCCTCTTGGGCATCCAGCCACGCCATGGCCACGTGGTGCGTCCGCTGCTCGCCCTGTCTCGTCAAGATTTGCTCGCCTATCTGGAGTCCTTAGAGCAACCCTACGTTACCGACAGTACCAACCTGCACGACACCTATGTACGCAACAAAATCCGCCTCCATCTGCTGCCGCTGATGGAGCAAATCAACCCATCGGTCCGCGAGAGCCTGACGCGCACCATGAGCCACCTGCAACAGGCTTCACAGCTCTATCACCAGGCGGTGGACGAGGCCTTAGCTCCCCTCACCCACTCCGCTGACGGCTCGCTGCAAATCCCCATCGCCAAGCTGATGCAAAGCGCCTCACCGCAGGCCTTGCTGCACGAACTGCTCTTGCCCCATGGCTTCAACCGGGCGCAAGAGGAGGCCATCTACCGGGCGCTGAACGGCCCCTCTGGGCGCATCTTCTGCAGCGCCACACACCAGCTTATCAAGGACCGCGAGAGGCTCTACATCCTCCCTATCGCTCCTAAGGCAGCCCCTACGCTACAGATAGAGTATGTTAAAATAAATGACCAATTCACCCTGCCGCGCACAAGTGAGGTGGCTTGCATTGACGCCGCTAAGGTGACCGAGCCACTGACACTACGACTGGCCGAAGAGGGCGACTGGTTCATCCCCTTCGGTATGCAGGGGCGCAAAAAATTGAGCGACTACCTTACGGATTGCAAGGTGCCGCTCCATTTAAAGAGGCAGCAGTACGTGGTGTGCTGCGGTCAAAAGATTGTCTGGGTGGTAGGGCGCCGCTTAGACAACCGCTTCCGCCTCGATAGCACGACGACGGAAGCGATTATCCTTCGTTGCACTACTTATACTCCGCCCACGACTTGATAGCCAGGTCGTCGAGGCTCATCGAGGTGAAGGCCCCGATGAAGGCGCTGGCCAGTCGGGCGTTGGTTATCAGCGGAATGTTGAGGTCGATAGCGGCGCGACGAATCTTGTAGCCATTGTCCAGCTCGCCGGCGGTGAGGTTCTTGGGGATGTTGACCACCATATCAATCTCCTTGCGGTGAAGCATGTCGAGCGCCTGGGGCTGGCCCTCTTCGCTCGGCCAATAAACCAGCGTATTCTCCACCCCATTTTCTGTCAAGAATTTACTACTTCCTCCTGTAGCGAAAATACGGTATCCCTTCTGCTGCAGTTGGCGGGCGGCAGTCAGCATCTCCACCTTCTGTTTGGGCGTACCGGTAGAGAGCAGTACATTCTTTTCAGGGATGCGATAGCCCACGCTGAGCATCGATTTCAGGATGGCACACGAGGTGTCGCTGCCGATGCAACCCACCTCGCCAGTCGAAGCCATATCCACGCCAAGCACGGGGTCTGCCTTCTGCAGGCGGTTGAACGAGAACTGGCTGGCCTTGATGCCCACGTAATCCAGGTCGAAGAGGTTCTTATCGGGTTTCTCCACGGGGATGCCGAGCATAATCTTCGTAGCCAGCTCAATCAGATTGATTTTCAGAACCTTGCTAACGAAGGGGAAACTGCGTGAAGCGCGCAGGTTGCACTCAATCACCTTGATGTCGTTGTCGCGTGCCAGGTACTGGATGTTGAAGGGGCCGGAGATTTTTAGCTCGCGGGCAATCTCGCGGCTGATGCGCTTGATGCGGCGCACGGTCTCTACGTAGAGCTTCTGCGGCGGGAACTGGATGGTGGCGTCGCCAGAGTGAACACCGGCAAACTCGATATGCTCGCTAATGGCGTAAGCGATAATCTCGCCATCGCGCGCCACGGCATCCATCTCCACCTCCTTGGCATGTTCAATAAATTGACTAACTACTACGGGGTGTTTTTTCGACACATTAGCCGCCAATTGCAAGAAGCGCTCCAGCTCTTCCTGGTTAGAGCATACGTTCATGGCTGCACCGCTCAATACGTACGAGGGGCGCACAAGGACGGGGAAGCCCACCTTGGCTACGAACTGATTAATGTCCTCCATAGAGGTGAGGGCGCTCCATTCGGGCTGATCCACACCGATGCGGTCGAGCATGGCGGAGAACTTGTCGCGGTCCTCGGCATTGTCGATGCTGCGGGCGCTGGTGCCTAAGATGGGTACGCGCTGAGCGTCGAGGCGCATGGCCAGGTTGTTGGGAATCTGTCCGCCGGTAGAGACGACGACGCCATGGGGGTTCTCCATCTCCAGAATGTCCATGACGCGCTCAAAGGTGAGTTCGTCGAAGTAGAGACGGTCGCACATATCGTAGTCGGTAGAGACGGTTTCGGGATTGTAATTGATCATCACGCTGCGGTAGCCCTGCTGGCGAATGGTATGGAGAGCCTGCACACCGCACCAGTCGAACTCCACGCTGGAACCGATGCGGTAGGCACCCGAACCGAGCACCACGATGCTGCGGTGGTCGCCCGTGTACTCTACGTCGTTGCTCTCGCCGCTGTAGGTCAGGTAGAGGTAGTTGGTTTGCGCAGGATATTCGGCCGCCAGGGTGTCAATCTGCTTGACTACGGGCACGATGCCGCGCTGTTTGCGATAGGTACGAACCTCCAGGGCACCATCCTCCAAATCGCCAGCGTAGCCAATGGCGCGGGCCACTTGGAAGTCGCTAAAGCCCTGACGCTTGGCCAGGCGCAGCAATGCATCGGGCAGGTCGGCCAGCTGTCTGTGGTTGGCGCCCCATTGCTCCAGCTGCTTGCTGGTATTCATGATGTTCATCAGTTTCTCGAGGAACCAGCGGTCAATCTTGGTGAGCTGGTGCACACTCTCCACGCTATAGCCCGCACGGAAGGCCTTGGAGATGACGAAGATACGCTTGTCTGTAGGCTCGCGCAGCGCCTTGTCTATGTCGGGGATAACCAGCTCTTTGTTCTCCACAAACCCGTGCATGCCTTGGCCAATCATGCGCAGGCCCTTCTGGATAGCCTCCTCAAAGGTGCGACCAATGGCCATCACCTCGCCCACCGACTTCATGGACGAGCCCAGCTCTTTATCTACGCCGTGGAACTTACCGAGGTCCCAACGGGGAATCTTACAAACTACATAGTCGAGCGCGGGTTCGAAGAAGGCGCTGGTGGTCTTGGTCACGGAGTTGTTCAGGTCGAAGAGGCCATAGCCCAATCCTAATTTGGCGGCCACGAAAGCGAGCGGATAACCGGTAGCTTTCGAGGCGAGGGCCGACGAGCGGCTCAGGCGGGCGTTCACCTCAATAACGCGGTAATCCTCACTCTGGGGGTCATAGGCGTACTGCACATTACATTCGCCCACGATGCCTACGTGGCGGATGATGCGGATAGCCAGCTCGCGCAGCTTGTGGTAATCGGTATTACTGAGGGTCTGCGAGGGGGCGATGACGATGCTCTCGCCCGTGTGGATGCCCAGGGGGTCGAAGTTCTCCATGTTACAGACGGTGATGCAGTTGTCAAAGCGGTCGCGCACCACCTCGTACTCCACCTCTTTCCATCCGCGTAGCGACTTCTCCACCAAAACCTGAGGTGAGAAGCTGAAGGCCTTCTCCACCAGCACGTTAAGTTCCTCTTCGTTATCGCAGAATCCGCTTCCCAGTCCGCCTAAGGCATAGGCTGCACGCACGATGACGGGGTAACCCAGCGCTGCGGCTGCACGACGGGCGTCGGCGGCATTCTCTACCGCTTCGCTCTTGATGGTCTTGACGTTGATTTCGTTGAGCCGCTCTACGAAGAGCTCGCGGTCTTCCGTATCAATGATGGCTTGCACGGGGGTACCGAGCACCTCCACCTGCCACTTTTCCAACACACCGCTCTTATAAAGCGCTACACCACAGTTCAGGGCCGTCTGTCCGCCAAAGGCCAGCATAATGCCATCAGGCCTCTCCTTCTCAATCACCTTTTCTACGAAATAGGGGGTTACGGGCAGGAAATAAATCTGATCAGCCACCCCCTCAGAGGTCTGCACGGTGGCGATGTTGGGGTTGATTAGAATGGTCTCAATGCCCTCCTCTTTCAGGGCCTTGAGGGCTTGCGAACCAGAGTAGTCAAACTCTCCGGCTTCACCTATTTTAAGTGCGCCCGAACCGAGGAGCAACACCTTTTTTATCTTATCATTCTTCATATTCTTCTATTTTAATTGACAAATGGGCGAGTATTTCTGTCATGTTTAAAGTACTTTTGACTACTTTATTTGTTGATTAGTTTCAGAAATTCATCAAACAAAAACTCGGTATCGGTTGGCCCTGAGCAGGCTTCGGGGTGGAACTGGGCAGAGAACCAGGGATTGTTTTTGTGGCGGATGCCTTCGTTTGAGCCGTCGTTCATATTGATGAAGAGGGGCTCCCACTCGTCGCTAAGGGTGTTGTTATCCACCGCGTAACCATGGTTTTGACTGGTGATAAAGCAGCGGTTGGTGCCCACCATGCGCACGGGTTGGTTGTGGCTACGGTGACCATATTTCAGCTTGTAGATGGTGGCTCCACCGGCCTTAGAAAGAAGCTGGTTGCCCATGCAGATGCCGAAGATGGGGAGCTGCGGATTGTTCATGGCCTGACGGATGTTGAGCACGGCGGCTTCGCAGGTGTCGGGGTCGCCAGGGCCGTTGGAGATGAAGAGTGCGTCTTTATGCAGGGGGTTGAAGTCGTAGTTCCAGGGTACGCGGATAACCAACACGCCCCGACGGATAAGGCAACGAAGGATGTTGGCCTTGACGCCACAATCCACCAGTACCACGCGCTTCAAAGAGCCAGCGGCACGCGGAGCCGTATCGGCCGACGAAGCGACAGCGGCAGGCAGCGAGGCCTCGAATCGGTCGATAGCAGCGTTGAGCTCCTCCGTTGGGGTGTTGAGCGCAAGGGTTTCGGCCTCCTCGCCCGCATAGAGGTGGATGGCTTTGCATGAGACGCGATCCACGTAGTTAATCTCGCCATAAGCAGGCTCATTGGTAGCAGTCGGCTCATCGGACACGCCTTCAATTTCAATGCGCCCCATCATGACACCATGCTCGCGCAACACCTTGGTAAGTCGGCGGGTGTCGATGCCGGTAATGCCGGGAATCTGTTCGCGCTTCAGCCAATCGGCCAAACTCTCTACCGCATTCCAATGGCTGAAAACCTCTGAGTAGTCGCTCACAATAATAGCCTCGGCATGAATGCGTTCACTCTCCATAAAATGGGGTAACCCATTCGCAGCCTTGGTGAACGGAGGCACACCATAGTTGCCCACCAGGGGATAGGTCAACGTCATTAGCTGACCGGCATACGAGGGGTCAGTCAAACTCTCTGGATAACCCGACATAGCGGTGTTAAACACCACCTCGCCAGTGACCGATTTTTCATATCCAAACGATTCGCCGCAAAAGCGCGACCCATCGCTTAGAATCAATGTTGCTTTTTTCATTGCTCTATTTTGTTTGTAAATTTTTTACTCTCAATTATATCAACTTTATCGATTTTGAAAAACAGTTTCATATTTAGCTATTTTTCTTAACACCAATCAAAACTGAAAAACCTGCTCGATATAGTTAATGAAGGCCTGGTTGAGCAGCTTTACACCGCCTGGGGTAGGATAATTGCCGCTGAAGTACCAATCGCCGGGGTGATTAGGACAGGCCTCATGCAGTCCTTGAAGGGGCTGATAGACAATTTGCACCTTGGCATTGATACCAGAGGGAGTGAGCAACTCAACCATCTTCTCTGAAATCTCCTCGTCAGTAAATGGGGCGTAAATCTCTTTGACGTAGTTTACCATCTGCTCTTTGGGTAAACCCTCTTGCTCTTTGGCCTTGCGATAGGCGGAGGCTATCACATCCTTCATCTCGCGCTCGCACAGCAGTTCGATGGCGGCCTTGAAGGCGATGAACTCGCTCATACGCGCCATGTCGATACCATAATAGTCGGGGTAGCGCACCTGGGGCGAAGAGCTAACGATGACAATCTTTTTGGGGTGCAAGCGGTCAAGGATACCTATTATACTCTGTTTCAACGTAGTGCCTCGTACAATGCTATCGTCGATAATTACCAGGTTATCCACATAGGGTTGCAAGCTGCCGTAGGTAATGTCATAGACGTGGGCGGCCAGGTCGTTGCGGCTGTTGCCCTCGGCAATGAAGGTACGCAGCTTGATATCCTTGATGGCCACCTTCTCACTACGGATTCG
>CAMAMO010000096.1 GCA_945836915.1 uncultured Mediterranea sp. | reverse complement strand
GAGTGCGCTGACGAGTCCTGTGCCCATGTTGAAGGCGTCGGTGAAGTGGTTCGGGGTTTATCGCCATCTACGGGTTAGACAGGGACAAAAAAAAACGAGTAAATTCTCACGAATTCCTCGCTTCTCGAAAGAAAAGCCATTTGGCTTTTCTTTTTTTGAATTGATCTTTCTTTTAACTTCAATGATCCTAAAACACTTTCTTTTTTACCTAATCAAAAAAACGTCCTATTGAAAACACTAATACTCAAAAAATATTACCTTATTACTAATTACCTATCTATTTCACTTATATCGTTTCCCAACGACACTGCAAAGGTACGGCTTTTTTTGAAACCTGCAAGAGGAAAAGGGGTAAAAAACATGTTATATAACATACTTTTCACCTTTATCCCCTCCCATTTACAGATTTTCAAAGACAAGCCCCCGATGTGAAATTCTGTTTCACACCGAGGGCAGTCCCCTTTAACACCTTTAAACAAAACGATTTTCTAAAACAGTATAATGGATGATAATCCGCTTACTTACGTGCTTCGGCAATGTATTCCAGGGCCTCCTTACACTTAGCCGTTACATAGGCCCAGTCTTCGGCGGCTACCTTATCCTTGGGGAAGAGTTTTGAGCCCATGCCCACACAGAATACACCAGCCTTAATCCATGAGGTGAGATTCTCCTGAGTAGGTTCTACGCCACCTGTTACCATCAGTTTTGACCAGGGCATCGGAGCGAGCAGGCCCTTGACCAACTTGGTACCAAGCACATCACCAGGGAAGATTTTGCAAAGGTCGCAACCTACCTCCTGAGCAGCACCAACCTCAGAGACACTACCGCAACCGGGGGTGTAGGCTACGAGACGACGGTTACAGATCTTAGCGATTTCAGGATTGAACAGCGGACCAACAATGAAATTTGCACCCAGCTGCAAGTAGAGCGCAGCGGTAGCGGGGTCAACGATAGAGCCCACACCCATAGCCATTTCGGGGCACTCCTTGGCAGCGAACTTCACCACTTCAGCAAATACCTCGTGAGCGAAGTCACCGCGGTTCGTAAACTCAAAAGCGCGAACGCCACCCTCATAGCAGGCCTTTACCACCTTCTTGGCTACCTCTGCATCCTTATGATAGAACACAGGTACCATACCGGTTGAACCCATCTTGTTCAACACAGCGATTTTATCGAATTTTGCCATTTTCTTATTCTTTATTCTATAGGATTCTAAACTGACAGTAAGATTATCTCTGTACACGGCCACTGGCATCGCCTCCAGCCAAAGCCTCAACCTCTTCTACAGAAACCAAGTTGAAGTCACCGTTGATGGTGTGCTTCAGAGCTGAAGCGGCAACTGCAAACTCCAGAGCCTCACCCTGGTTGGGCTTAGTCAGCAGACCGTGGATAATACCACCAGAGAAAGAGTCACCACCACCTACGCGGTCAATGATGGGGTTGATGTCATAACGCTTAGATTCATAGAACTCCTGACCGTTGTAAATCATAGCCTTCCAACCGTTATGAGTAGCAGAGAAAGATTCGCGCAGCGTAGAGATGACATACTTAAAGCCAAACTCCTTAGCCATAGCGGTGAAAATACCCTTGTAACCGGCAGCGTCAGTCTTACCACCCTCTACGTCAGCCTCAGGCTTGAAGCCCAGACAGAGTTCAGCGTCCTCCTCATTACCGATGCAAACATCGACATACTGCATCAAGGGGCGCATGATAGACTGAGCCTTCTCCTTAGTCCAGAGTTTCTTACGGAAGTTGAGGTCAACAGACACCGTTACACCGTGGCGCTTAGCAGCTTCGCAAGCCAACTTGGTCAGTTCGGCAGCCTTATCAGAGATAGCAGGCGTAATACCCGACCAGTGGAACCAGTCAGCACCTTCCATGATAGCGTCGAAATCGAAATCCTGGGGGTCAGCCTCGGCAATAGAAGAGTGAGCACGGTCGTAAATCACCTTGCTGGGGCGCATAGAAGCACCAGTCTCCAAGTAGTAAATACCTACACGGTCGCCACCGCGAGCGATAAAGTCTGTCTTCACACCAAACTTACGCAGGGCATTGACAGCCGACTGACCAATTTCGTGCTTAGGCAACTTACTTACAAAGTAAGCGTCGTGACCATAGTTTGCGCAGCTAACAGCTACGTTGGCCTCGCCACCACCATAAACCACGTCAAACGAATCTGACTGTACAAAACGCGTGTTACCAGGAGTTGAGAGTCTCAGCATGATTTCTCCCAAAGTTACGATTTTCTTTCCCATAATAGACTATATAAATTTTATAAATGATTAAATTCTATTTTTTGTTTCAAATTGTCACACGGGCCAAAATTTCATCTATCATTCTATCTATCAACTGTTTAAATATAAAAATGAATAAATCTCTATCTTTTCGTGTGCGTGCACAAAGGTACAACTTTTTTTGGAATACAAAAAATTATCGTATATTTGTGACCAAAAATTTAAGATTATTATTGTGTGCGCACACAAAAAGCGTCGAAATCATGCATATTATTAACAATTAAGAGAAACAATGAGCAGCATGGAACGAGTAAGAATCAAGGATATCGCCATCATGGCGGGAGTATCCGTGGGAACGGTTGACCGCGTTATCCACGGGCGCAGTGGGGTGTCGAAAGAGAGCCGCATCCGCGTGGAAAAGATACTGAAGCAGCTCAACTATCAGCCCAACATGTACGCCAGTGCATTGGCCTCGAACAAGCGCTATCGCTTTGCCTGTCTGCTGCCGCTGCACGAGAATGGCGAATACTGGAGCGACGTAGAACGGGGCATCATGCAAGGCACTCAGGCCTACACCGATTTCTATGTAGGCCATACCTTGAGCTTTTACGATCCCTACGATTACCACTCGTTTACCGATGCGGCCAACCGCATCCTGGAGGAGGATCCTGACGGTGTACTCTTCGCCCCCACCCGTACGGAGTTCACAGCCCCCTTCGTCATGCAGCTCAATGAGCGTAATATACCTTATATATATATAGACTCAAATGTGAGAGAGTATCCCGCCTTGGCCTTCTACGGTCAGAACTCCTACCAAAGCGGCATCTTTGCCGGACGGATGATGATGCTGGCAGCCGGCAAGGAGGCGGATGAGGTGGTGATTTTCCGTAAGATCAACGATGGCATCGTTGGGTCGAACCAGCAGGAACGCCGTGAAATTGGTTTCCGCAGTTTCATGGCCGAACAACACCCCCATTGCAAAATCTGGGAGCTGGACCTCCACGCCAAGCACAACAACGAAGACTTCTCGATGCTCGAGGCCTTCTTCCAGGCTCATCCCCATGTGAAGAACGGTATCACCTTCAACTCAAAGGCCTTCATCGTTGGCGAATACCTCGAGGCGAAAGGCATCAGCGACTTCAAGCTGACGGGATATGACCTGCTGAGCCGCAACGTCAGCTGTTTGAAACGGGGCAGTATATTCTTCCTCATCGCACAGCAACCTTCGTTGCAGGGATTTAATGGCGTCAAAGCGCTGGCCGACCATCTGATCTTCAAAAAAGAGGTTACGCCGGAGAACTTTATGCCCATTGACTTGCTGACCAAGGAGAATATTGACTACTATTACAACCTGTAACAAAACAATAATCCATTAAATAACCACTTTTTATGCAAACAAAATTTCTGAAAATCAATACGGCTGACAATGTAGCCGTAGCCATTGTGAATCTGCCTAAAGGCGAGTCGATGACCATCGACGGCGTAGCGATTACCCTGAAAGAGGATGTACCTGCCGGACACAAATTTGCCTTGAAAGATTTCGCTGAGGGCGAGAATGTCATTAAGTATGGTTACCCCATCGGCCACACATTGAAGGCCATCGAGGCTGGTTGCTGGATTAACGAGAACAACCTGAAGACCAATCTGGCCGGCCTGCTGGAGTACAGCTACCAGCCTGTGGATGCTTCACTGCAGATTGCCCAACGTAACCTTACCTTCAAGGGCTACCGCCGTGCCAATGGCGAAGCGGCTATCCGTAACGAAATTTGGGTGGTACCTACCGTAGGCTGCGTTAACGGCATCGCCAACCGTCTGGCAGAGGCGCTGCGACAGGAGACTGGTTGCAAAAACGTCGATGCCATCATGGCCTATCCTCACAACTACGGCTGCTCACAGCTTGGTGATGACCACGAAAACACCCGCAAGATTCTGCGCGACCTGGTACTCCACCCCAATGCAGGCGGTGTGCTGGTAGTTGGCCTGGGCTGCGAGAACAACCAACCCGACCTCTTCCGCGAATTTCTGGGCGCCTATGACGAGAGTCGCATCAAGTTTATGGTGGTCCAGAAGGTCGAAGATGAATACGAAGAGGGCATGAAGCTGCTGCGCCAGATTTATGAAGTAGCCTCAAAAGATGTACGTACTGACATCCCCTTGAGCGAACTGCGTGTAGGTTTGAAGTGCGGCGGCTCTGACGGCTTCAGCGGTATCACCGCCAACCCGCTGCTGGGTCTGTTCAGCGACTTCCTGGTAGCTCAAGGCGGTACCAGCGTATTGACTGAAGTACCTGAGATGTTTGGTGCCGAAACCATCCTGATGAACCGCTGCCGCACCCCGCAACTCTTCGACCAGACTGTGAAATTGATCAACGACTTCAAAGCCTACTTCCTGAGCCACGGCGAGCCCGTCGGCGAAAACCCCTCACCGGGCAATAAGGCAGGTGGTATCTCCACGCTTGAAGACAAGGCGCTGGGCTGCACCCAAAAATGCGGTAAGAGCTACGTCGAAGGTGTTCTGGCTTATGGTGAGCGCCTGCAGGTGAAGGGTCTGAATCTACTCTCCGCTCCGGGCAATGACCTGGTTGCCGCTACCGCCCTGGCCTCAGCCGGTTGCCACATCGTACTCTTCACCACCGGCCGCGGTACCCCCTTCGGCACCTACGTACCCACAATGAAGGTATCAACCAACTCTGCCCTGGCCCAGAAGAAACCGGGCTGGATTGACTTTAACGCCGGTGTAATCGTAGAGAACGAACCGACGGAGCAGACCTGCGAACGCTTCATCGACTACGTCATTCGCGTAGCCAGCGGCGAGCCTGTTAATAACGAGAAGAACGGCTACAAAGAGATTGCTATCTTCAAGACCGGTGTAACGCTCTAAAAAATCAGCCTCATCACCATGATTGAAGAAATCAACGAAAAGAAGAGTGGCTTCGCCTTGACGCCACTCCTTCTTTTTCTCTGCCTCTATCTGGTCACCTCGCTACTGATTGGCGACTTCTACAAGGTACCCATCACGGTGGCCTTTCTCTGCGCCTCTTGCTATGCGCTGGCCATTACGAAAGGGGTGAAGCTGGAGGAGCGTATCAGCCTCTTCTCTTGCGGCGCCTCAAACCCCAACATGCTACTGATGGTCTGGATTTTCATCCTGGCCGGTGCCTTTGCCCAAGGTGCGAAAGCGATAGGCGCCATTGACGCCACGGTCAACCTCACCCTGCTGATTGTACCCGAGCAGTTACTGCTGGCCGGTATCTTTCTGGCCGCCTGCTTCATCTCACTCTCCGTAGGCACCAGCGTAGGCACCATCGTAGCACTTACACCCGTGGCAGTGGGTCTGGCGGAGAAGACTGGCATTGAACTGCCCATGATGGTGGCCTTGGTGATTGGCGGTTCGCTCTTTGGCGATAACCTCTCGTTTATCTCAGACACCACCATTGCCGCCACCCGCACGCAGGAGTGCGCCATGCGCGATAAGTTCAAAGTCAATTTGATGATTGTGGTACCAGCCGCCCTTATCACCTTGGCTATCTACACCCTAATGGGGCTCCATACCCAACCTACGGACGAAAACTACGCCGTGGTAGGCATCAAGGTAGTACCCTATCTGGTGGTACTCATCACCGCACTCTGCGGCCTGCACGTTACACTGGTACTGCTTCTGGGCATCCTCTGCACCGGCATAGTCGGTTTGCTTACCGGTGTAGGTTTCTTCGACTGGTTTCAAGCCATGGGCAGTGGCATCACCGGCATGGGCGAGCTGATTATCGTCACCATGTTGGCCGGTGGATTGCTGGAGTTAATCCGCTACAACGGCGGCATCAACTACCTGATAGAAAAGCTGACCCGTCGCGTCAGTGGCAAACGGGGCGCCGAACTGAGCATCGCCGCCCTGGTCAGTCTGGCCAACCTCTGCACCGCTAACAACACCATCGCCATCTTGACTACCGGCACCATTGCCCGCGACATCAGCCGCAGATACCAACTTGACCCCCGGAAGACAGCGAGCATTCTTGACACCTTCTCCTGCTTCGTACAAGGTATCATTCCCTACGGTGCCCAGCTGCTGATGGCTTCCGGTTTAGCCCACCTCTCCCCAATCAACATCATGCAGTACCTCTACTACCCCTTTTGCATGGGCGCCATCGCCCTTTTGGCGATAATTGTGCGTTATCCGCGAAGATTTTCATAGGAAGAGTTGGTTAAATCAATAGAAATCACTACTTTTGCACCGCTATTACGAGTTAATAGCCTAATTCAAATCATTCACTAAAAAACATTTAAGAAAAAATGGCAACAAAAATCAGACTGCAACGTCATGGCCGTAAGAGCTACGCTTTCTACTCAATCGTCGTTGCAACCGTAAAAGCACCACGTGATGGTAAGTTTATCGAGAAGATTGGTACCTACAACCCCAACACCAATCCTGCCACTGTAGATTTGAACTTCGAGCGCGCCCTCGACTGGGTGATGAAGGGTGCACAGCCTACTGACACCGTTCGCAACATCCTGTCACGCGAAGGCGTTTACATGAAGAAGCACCTGCTGGGTGGTGTAGCTAAGGGCGCTTTCGACGAAGCTGCCGCTGAAGCTAAATTCGAGGCTTGGAAGAGCAACAAGCAGAACGGTCTCGCCGCTCTGAAGGAGAAGGAAGCTGCCGCTAAGAAGGCTGCCGCTAACGCTCGCCTGGAGGAAGAGAAGAAGATCAACGAAGAGAAGGCTAAAGCTTTGGCTGAAAAGAAGGCTGCTGAAGCTGCCGCTAAGGCCGCTGAAGAGGCTGCCAAGGCTGCTGAAGCCGCTGAAGCTGCTGCTGCCGCTGAGGCTCCCGCTGCTGAGGAGGCTCCCGCTGAGGCTTAATCTTCCGAACAGATTAACCCATTTAGACTCCCCTATCCACCGACGGATTGGGGAGTTTTTTATGCCCTATTCCCATCTGGGCCAGATAAGGGCACAGTAGGCGTTACGCTCGGGAAAAAGAAAACTGCACCACGAATAGTTCGCAGTGCAGTTTATGGTATCGAATGTCCCACCCTTTGAGGTGGATAACGCTCAATGTAGGGAATGGGTTAAGCCTCTTCTGCTACAACCTCGAAAGGAATCTCAACAGATACCTCTTTGTGGAGCTTCACTACAGCCTTGTAGCTACCAACCTCCTTAACGGCATCCTTAACCACGATGATCTTACGGTCAATCTCGAAGCCCTTCTTAGCCAGCTCTTCAGCGATAGCGATGTTACCTACAGAACCGTAGATAGAACCGGTAGCACTTACCTTGGTAGGGATAGTCAGAGAAACACCCTCCAGCTTAGCAGCCAATTCTTCAGCATCCTTTTTAATCTTCTCCAGCTTGTGAGCACGCTGCTTCAGCTCCTCAGCCAACATCTTCTTGGCAGCAGGTGAAGCAATCACAGCCTTACCGGTAGGGATGAGATAGTTACGGCCATAACCAGACTTAACGGTTACAATGTCGTTCTTGTAACCCAAATTAACGACGTCTTCTTTCAAAATAATTTCCATACTGTCTCCTCCTTATTATTTCATCATATCAGTTACATAAGGCAGCAATGCCAGGTGACGCGCTCTCTTCACAGCCTGAGCCACACGACGCTG
>CAMAMO010000095.1 GCA_945836915.1 uncultured Mediterranea sp. | reverse complement strand
GTGATGATTGGTGGAAACTTTTTGAATAAGGAGATCACTCCTCCTGGATGGTATTACCATACGTACAACTACTTTCTCAATGCGACCATCTTCCCTTGGCTGGAGGTGGCCTATACGGCAACGATGTTCCAGTCGCAACATATCGGGATTGATTGGAAGGTGGGGAAAGGTAAGTTTACGAACCAAGACCGCTACTTCTCCTTCCGCATTCAGGCGCTGAAAGAGGGTCAGTTTTGGAAGTATACACCAGCTGTTGTGCTCGGAACATCCGATCCCTATACTGAATCGGGTGACGGACAGATAGCTTCGACCGATGGCAATGGTTACTTCAGCCGCTTTTATTTAGCTGCGACGAAGCACCTGCCTATCGGCAAAGAGGAAATCGGGGTTCACCTCGCTTACCTCTGGAACAACCGTAACGACTATCCGCTCAATGGCGTGGCTATTGGCCTCTCATACAACCCCTCGTTTCATCCGCAACTGCGGCTGATTGCAGAGTATGATAGCAAGGATTTGGCTATGGGTGCCACCTATTTGCTTTTCAACCATTTGCACGCGCAGGTAGAAATGCAAAAAATGAAATACTTTACCGGCGGTTTGACCTACAAGATTTATCTCAAGTAAGTCGGGTGGTCGGGAAGCAAATAAGAAATAAAAGAGTTGAAATATTAAATTCAAAAAAACAATGAAAAGTAAATTAGTAATATTGTCTTTGATGTTGGCTGGGGCTGCAAGCACCATCTCTGCACAGACGAAAGAGAAGTATGTGAGCGAAAGCTGGAAAGACAACTTCTTCGTAAGTGTAGGCGTTGGTGGTCAGGTTTGCGTTAACCCCGACAACAGCGACTACGGCCTGGGTCACGCTATTACGCCCAATTTGGCCATCTCATTCGGTAAATTGTTCACTCCCACTTGGGGCGTTCGCGCACAGGTTGCCGGTTTCTGGTCAACACTCTATTCAGAGTATGCAAGCCCTGTAGCTGGTCAGTATGTTGAATTCAAGAACAAGAAGTTCGGTACCGTTCGTTTCGACGCTCTGTACAACGTTTCTAACGCAATCTGGGGCTACAACCCTGATCGCCTGTTCAACCTGTCAGTTTTTGCCGGTCCTGGTTTGACTTTCTCTAAGACTTATGGCAAGCAGGAAGATTTGAACGCTTTGGTTAACGGTTCTGTTGGTTTGCAGGGTGCATTCAACGTTCACAAGAACTGGGATATCAACATCGAGGCTCGTGGTGAGGTTTCTCCCTCTATTTTCGGTAAGAACAGCAGCGCTCACACCGATGGTGCTGTTTCTCTGCTGGCTGGTGCAACTTACTACTTCGGTGGCAAGAAGTTCGTGCCTTATGTAGCTAAGGTTAATCAAGATGCTATCAACGATGAGCTCAACCGCTATCGTGCTGAACTGGCTCAGGCTCAGCAAGACCTGGCTGACTCAAAGAATGCTTACGTAGCTCCCGCAGCTCCTGCTCAGGAGGTTGTTAAGTTGGTTGAGACTGCTGGCGTTCGTGCTATCTTCTTCAATCTGGGTAGTGCTAAGATTGATGATTACGGCAAGGTTAATATCCAACTGGCTGCGAAGTCAATCAAGGCTAACACCGACAAGAAGTACAAGATTGCAGGTTACTGCGATAAGGCAACCGGTAGCAGCTCATTCAACCAGAAGTTGTCTGAGAAGCGTGCTCAAGCTGTTTACGACGCACTCGTTGCTGAAGGCGTTGACAAGGATCAGCTCGAACTCGTTGGTTTCGGTGGTACTGAGAATATGTTCGGTAAGAACCACTTGAACCGTTGCGTTATCATTGAATAAGTTCAAAAGGTAACTTAACGATACTTAATTCAGAGGGATGTACTGAGGTGCATCCCTCTTTTTTTATCCTTCGGTGTGGTATATGTGGAAAGAAAATCGTATTTTTGCGGCCGATATGAGTAGAATTTTAGCAATTGATTACGGAAAGAAGCGGACGGGCCTTGCGGTGACAGATACGCTGCAACTCATCGCTAATGGATTGACTACAGTGGCAACGGTTGATTTGTTTCCATTCATCAAGGATTATGTGGCGAAGGAGCCGGTAGAGCGTATTGTAGTAGGTCTCCCTAAGCAGATGAATAATGAGGCGTCAGAAAACATGAAGCGCATTGAGCCTTTTGTCAACACCCTGAAAAAACAGTTGCCGACAATCCCCGTGGAGTATGTTGATGAACGGTTCACTTCGGTATTGGCTCATCGCACCATGCTCGATGCAGGTCTGAAAAAGCAGGCTCGTCAAAACAAAGCGCTCGTCGATGAAATCAGCGCTACGATTATTCTGCAAAGCTACTTAGAAACAAAGAGGTCTTTTCTATCCCCTCTGTAATAATTCAACTTCAATACTATTCTTTTTTTAACTAATAAACTAAATAAATACCGTAATGATACTTCCAATTTACATTTATGGCCAACCCGTTTTGCGTAAGGTAGCCGAAGATATCGCTCCTGATTATCCTAACTTGAAGGAGCTGATTGCAAATATGTTTGAAACTATGTCGAACGCTGAGGGCGTCGGCTTGGCTGCGCCACAGATTGGCTTGTCTATCCGCGTGGTGGTAATCGACCTGGATGTGATTTCAGATGATTATCCTGAATACAAGGGCTTCAAGAAGGCCTTTATCAATCCACACATCTTAGAGGTGAGTGGCGAGGAGGAGTCGATGGACGAGGGCTGCTTGAGTCTGCCTGGCATTCACGAGTCTGTGAAACGTGGCAACAAGATTCATGTGACCTACCTCGACGAGAACCTGGTGGCTCATGACGAGGAGGTCGAAGGCTTCCTGGCGCGCGTGATGCAGCATGAGTTTGACCACTTGGAGGGTAAGATGTTCATTGACCATATCTCTGCCCTACGCAAACAGATGATTAAGGGCAAACTGAATGCCATGCTGAAAGGTAAAGCGCATTGTACTTACCGCACTAAAACGGTGAGATAATTTTTTTCGGTGATAAACCTTAATTTTGGAAAGTATGCGTAAACTGATTTGGCTTTTACTGCTTCTCCCGCTATCGGTGAGTGCGCAGATCAATACGGACCGGGTGATGACCATTGCCCGCAATGCCCTCTATTTTGAGGACTATGTACTTTCCATCCAATACTTTAACCAGGTTATCAACGCCAAACCTTACCTCTTTGAGCCCTATTTCTTCCGTGGCTTGGCCAAAATCAATCTGGATGACTACCAAGGAGCAGAGGCCGATTGTGATATCGCCATTGAGAAGAACCCTTTTGTGGTGGGCGCTTATCAGGTGAGAGGCTTGGCCCGTATACGTCAGGAGAAGTTTGACGAAGCCATCTCCGACTACCGCACCGCCCTGAAGTATGACCCCGAGAATCTCGTGCTTTGGCATAATCTGACCCTCTGCCACATGCAGAAGAAGGATTATAACGAGGCGAAGAGTGATTTGGAACAACTGCTTAAAGTGGCCCCTCGCTATACGCGAGCCTATTTGATGCGTGGTGAGGTATCGTTGCGCCAGAATGATACAATTCAGGCACTCAAGGACTTTGATCAGGTTATCAAGATGGACCGCTTTGACCCGGATGGCTGGTCAGCCCGTGCAGTGGTGCGTCTGCAGCAGGGTGAATACAAGCTGGCCGAGGAGGACTTGAACCAATCAATCTATCTGAGTGTACGCAATGCCGGTAACTACATCAACCGTGCCCTGGCTCGTTATCATCAGAATAACCTCCGAGGTGCAATGAGTGATTATGACCTGGCTCTTGATATTGACCCGACTAACTTTTTAGGTCACTACAACCGCGGTTTGCTTAGGGCACAGGTGGGCGATGACAACCGTGCTATTGAGGACTTTGACTTTGTACTCGAGATTGAACCTGATAACATGATGGCCACCTACAACCGCGCCTTGCTGCGCGAACAGACGGGTAATCTGCGCGGCGCAATAGATGATATCTCTCGTGTGTTAGAGAAGTATCCCCGTTTTGAGGCCGGCTATTTTCGCAGGGCCGCTATCCGTCGCCGTGTAGGTGATAAAAAGGGAGCCGATCAAGATGAATTTACCGTGATGAAGATGCAGCTGGATCGCCGTAACGGTGTGGCTCAGGCGGATACCAAGCAGCAAACAGCAGATGAAGCAAGTGAAGAGGGTGAGGAGAGTGATGAGAATGCCAAGACCCGTAAGAAGTCAAACCGCAACATGAATAACTACCGTAAGATTGTGGTTGCCGACGAGGATGAGATGAGCCAACGCTATACCAGCGATTACCGTGGCCGCGTACAGGATCGTCATGTCAATGTGAAGCTCGAAGCCCCGTTTGCGCTGACCTACTATGAGAAGATGAGTGATGTGAAAAAGGGGGTCTATTACCATCGTGTGATGGATGAACTCAATCAGTCGCACCTCTTTCCCCGTCTGCTCAAACTGACCAATATGGAGGCTCCGTTGACAGAGAAGCAGGTTAACTTCCACTTTGCCCAGATTGACAATCATACAACCGACATTGTAGCCAATCCCACTGATGCCCGAAAGCGCTTTGTGCGTGGACTCGACTTCTACCTGGTACAAGACTTTGCCAGTGCGGTAGAGGATTTCACTCAAGCTACTCTGCTTGACGACACCTTCTTCCCCGCCTACTTCATGCGTGCCCTGGTGCGCAGCAAGCAGTTGGAATATAAGAAGGCGGAAGAGCAAGGCGCCGATGTCTCGGCTATGGATTATGAGGTGGTCAGAAAAGATTTGGACCGTGTCATTGAACTGGCTCCTGATTTTGTCTTTGCTTACTTTAACCGCGGCCATGTATTGGCTTCGCTCAAGGATTACCGGGCCGCTTTGGCCGATTTTGATAAGGCGGTTGAACTCTCGCCCAACTTTGCCGAAGCCTACTACAATCGTGGTCTGACCCATATCTATTTGGGTAACAACAAACAGGGCATTAAGGACCTGAGTAAGGCTGGAGAGTTAGGTATTGTAGCGGCTTACAACGTGATTAAGCGCTTTACGGTGGTTCGTGAATAACATTTCTGAGTTTTTTGTATGTTTTATCCAAAAGAAATCGCTATTTTTGCGCCACTTTTCTGATAATAACTGTTTTGATATTTAATACTTTGACAAAATGATAAAAATCACATTTCCCGATGGCTCTGTTCGTGAATACAACGAAGGAGTTACCGGATTACAGATTGCTGAAAGCATCAGCTCACGTTTGGCTCAGGATGTTTTGGCCTGCGGCGTAAACGGTGAGACTGTAGAACTGAACCGCCCCATCAATCAGGATGCCGAGGTGGTACTCTACAAGTGGGAAGATGAACAGGGTAAGCACGCCTTCTGGCATACCAGCGCACACTTGCTGGCCGAGGCGTTGCAGGAACTCTATCCGGGCATTCAGTTCGGTATCGGTCCCGCCATTGAAAATGGCTTCTATTACGACGTTGATCCGGGTGAGGCCGTAATCAAGGAGGGCGACCTGCCTGCCATCGAGAAGAAGATGGCTGAACTGGTGGCCAAGAAGGAGGCGCTGGTTCGCAGCGACATTGCCAAGAGTGACGCTCTGAAGAAGTTTGGCGACCGCGGTGAAACTTACAAGTGCGAACTGATTTCTGAGTTGGAGGATGGACACATCACCACCTATACGCAGGGTGCCTTTACCGACCTCTGTCGTGGACCTCACTTGCTCAATACCGCTCCTATCAAGGCTATCAAGCTCACCTCTGTAGCTGGCGCCTACTGGCGTGGTCGCGAGGATCGCAAGATGATGACCCGTATTTACGGTATTACCTTCCCCAAGAAGAAGATGCTTGATGAGTATCTGGTGATGGTTGAAGAGGCTAAGAAACGCGACCACCGCAAGATTGGTAAAGAGATGGATCTCTTTATGTTCTCAGATACCGTGGGTAAAGGTCTGCCCATGTGGTTGCCTAAGGGTACAGCGTTGCGCTTGCGCTTGCAGGAGTTCCTCCGTCGCATCCAGGCTCGCTACGAGTATCAGGAGGTCATCACTCCGCCTATTGGTAACAAACTGCTCTATATCACCTCTGGCCACTATGCCAAATATGGTAAGGACTCTTTCCAGCCTATTCATACCCCAGAAGAGGGTGAAGAGTACTTCTTGAAGCCGATGAACTGCCCTCACCACTGTATGATTTTCAAGAACTCACCCCGCTCGTACAAGGATTTGCCTTTGCGTTTGGCTGAGTTTGGTACCGTTTGCCGTTACGAGCAGAGTGGTGAGCTGCACGGATTGACCCGCGTACGTAGCTTTACGCAGGATGATGCCCACATCTATTGCCGTCCAGACCAGGTGAAGGATGAGTTCCTCCGCGTGATGGATATCATCTCTATCGTCTTCAAGTCGATGGACTTCCAGAATGTAGAGGCTCAGATTTCGCTGCGCGACAAGGTGAACCGCGAGAAGTACATTGGTAGCGAGGAGAACTGGGAACGCGCTGAACAATCTATCATCGAAGCCTGTGAGGAAAAGGGACTCAAGGCCAAGATTGAGTATGGTGAAGCCGCATTCTATGGTCCGAAGCTCGACTTCATGGTGAAAGATGCCATTGGTCGCCGTTGGCAGTTGGGTACTATTCAGGTGGATTACAATCTGCCTGAGCGCTTCCAATTGGAATATACCGGTGCCGACAACCAGAAACACCGTCCCGTGATGATTCACCGTGCGCCCTTCGGTTCGATGGAACGCTTCGTAGCTGTGCTGATTGAACACACTGCAGGTAAGTTCCCCCTGTGGCTCACGCCCGATCAGGTGGCTATCCTACCTATCAGTGAGAAGTTCAACGATTATGCCAACGAGGTGAAGAAACTGCTGAAGCAGTATGACATCCGTGCTTACGTGGACGAACGCAACGAAAAGATTGGCCGAAAGATTCGTGATAACGAGTTGCGTCGTACGCCTTACATGCTTGTTGTAGGTGAAAAAGAGGCCGAAACAGGTGAAGTTTCTATCCGTAAACAGGGTGCTGGCGACCAAGGAAGCATGAAAATTGAAGATTTTGCTAAAAAAATCAGCGAAGAAGTTCAAAATATGATAAATAAGTGGTAACTTTGCACGCAATTTACAGATTTAGCGGTAATTATTAATTAAACTATACAGGAACTAGTCAAGTTACTTAATGAAGAATGACAGCTTAAAAGGGCAACATCGGATCAACGAACAGATCCGTGCCAAAGAAGTTCGCATCGTAGGCGATGAAGTAGAATCCAAGGTTTATCCGATAGCACAGGCGCTACGCTTGGCCGAGGAACATGAAGCCGATTTGGTTGAGATCTCGCCCAATGCTCAGCCCCCTGTTTGCAGAATTATTGATTACTCTAAATTCTTGTACCAACTGAAGAAGCGTCAGAAAGAGCAGAAGGCTAAACAGGTTAAGGTTAACGTGAAGGAGATTCGTTTCGGACCCCAGACCGATGACCATGACTACAACTTCAAGTTGAAGCACGCTATCGGCTTCTTGAGCGACGGTGACAAGGTGAAGGCTTACGTCTTTTTCAAGGGACGTTCCATCCTCTTCAAGGAGCAAGGTGAAGTGTTACTGCTTCGTTTTGCCAACGACCTGGAAGAGTATGCCAAGGTGGATCAGATGCCTATCCTCGAGGGTAAGCGCATGACCATCCAGCTCTCGCCCAAGAAGGGTGCCCCCAAGAAGCCCCAGCAGCCCGCTCAGCCTTCGAAAGTTGACGCCAAGGATACAGCGGAAGATAATGAATGAGTAACGCCTCAGGTATAGTGCGTTGCCATCTATAATTTAATAATTTAAAAGTAAAGAAAAGATGCCAAAGATCAAGACGAACTCCGGTGCCAAAAAAAGATTTACTCTTACCGGAACGGGTAAAATCAA
>CAMAMO010000094.1 GCA_945836915.1 uncultured Mediterranea sp. | reverse complement strand
ATACTACAATGCCGAACTTCATCGGTTCGGCATTGGGTACTTGGTTGAAATCGTAATCGGACAGATTATGCAATGCTGTTGCCATACGATCTGTGTGTTAATGGGTTGTTTTACTTCTTGCTCTGCTTAGCCAACTCGATATACTTGTCGATATCCATGGCTTGGTATGAGCGGAAATAGTTCTCCTTGACGGTGGTGAAGGCGTCGAGAGCCTCGGCATACTTGCCCTGCTTCAGGTAAATCTTACCGGCCTGCATCAGGAAGATGGGGCTTACGGCGTTGCTGTCGGCAGCCTTGGCTGCCTTGACCAACAGAGAGGTGGCCTTGTCTAACTGACCCATCTCTGCATAGCAGTTACCCATAGCACCCTGGATAGCGGGAGCTACCAATTGATCTTTGCCGCTGAACTTGTCGAGTGCCTTGACAGCCTCTTCATACTTACCCAGGTGATAGAGGCAGATGCCGCTGTAGGCCTGTGCCAGATTGGCTGCGTCAGTGCCGCTGAACTCATCGATGACATACTTGAAACCTTTGTAGCTGACGCTGTCGCCATTCAAAGCGAGATCGTAGAGGTCGGCCTCAAAGTACTCTTGACCCTTGAAGAGGGCTGCCTGTGCTTTCTCCTCACGGGGTTCAGCATAGAGGTTCTTGTACATCACGATACCGGCAGCTACCACGATGATAGCTACAATAGCGCCAATGATTGACTTTTTGTTCTTCAACAGAAATGCCTCAGACTGTGTCAGAGCTTCTTCCACGTTCAAGGCTTCATTTTGCTTCTTTTCTACTGCCATTGTTTATGATTATTTTTGTTATTATTCCTATGATACAGTTTTCGAACCGCAAAAATACACTATTTATGCCACCTAACGAAATTTAATCGCTACTTTTTTTCATTTCAGCGTAAAATCGGGGAAAAATGTTGTATTTTTGCGTCGATAAACGCTTTTGAACATGATATTAAACCGCATTACTATCCTCAATTATAAGAACCTGGAGCAGGTGGAGCTCTCTTTTTCGCCCAAGTTGAACTGTCTCTTCGGACGCAACGGCATGGGTAAGACCAATCTGCTCGATGCCCTTTATTTCCTATCGTTCTGCAAAAGCGCTGGCAATCCGGTCGATTCGCAGAACATCCGCCATGAGGCTGACTTCTTCATGATTCAGGGCTTCTACGAGGAGGAGAATGGGGAGCTGGAGGAGATTTACTGCGGCATGAAGCGACGCCAGAAGAAGCAGTTCAAGCGCAACAAGAAGGAGTATTCCCGGCTGGCTGATCATATCGGTTTCATTCCCTTAGTGATGGTCTCGCCAGCTGACCAGGAACTGATTTTAGGAGGCAGTGAGGAAAGGCGCCGCTTTATGGATGTGGTGATTTCGCAATTTGACAAGGCCTATCTGGAGGCGTTGATTCGCTACAATAAGGCGTTGGCTCAGCGGAATGTGCTGCTCAAGAGCGATTTGCCTGTTGATGAGGAACTCTTTTCCGTATGGGAGGAGATGATGGCGCAGGCTGGCGAGGTGGTCTTTGCCAAGCGTGAGGCCTTTATTCGCGAGTTCACCCCTATCTTCCAGGATTTCTACGCCTACATCTCGCAAGAGCATGAGGCGGTGACGCTGACCTATGAGTCGCACGCGCGCGATACCTCTTTATATGAGGTGATTCGTCAGAGTCGTCAACGTGATCAGATCATGGGCTTTTCACTGAAGGGCATTCATAAGGATGAGTTGGTCATGCAGCTGGGTGGCTATCCGCTGCGTCGTGAGGGGTCGCAAGGGCAGAATAAAACTTATCTGGTGGCGCTGAAGTTGGCGCAGTTCGACTTCTTGAAGCGGATGGGTCGCACTACACCCCTCTTGTTGCTGGATGATATCTTCGACAAACTCGATGCCCATCGCGTGGAACAGATTGTCAAGTTGGTAGCTGGCAAGCGCTTTGGCCAAATCTTTATCTCAGACACCAATCGTGAGCATCTCGACGCCATTCTGCAGAAGGTGGAGAGCGATTACCGTATCTTCAAGGTAGAGGATGGCCGCGTTATCGAAGCTGAGGAAAATAGAGGTGAAACCATCACAGAGGAGGATGAACGATGAAACGGAATAATGCCCTGCCGATAGGCGAACTGATTCGCCACTACCTGCGTCAGGAGAGTTTGGAGACTCCCCTCAACGAGGTGCGACTCATCAAAGCTTGGCCCGAGGTGGTGGGGCCTGCTATCAACTCCTATACCGGAAGTCTCAGCATAAAGAACCAGGTGCTCTACGTGCACCTTAACTCTTCCGTCCTCCGTCAGGAACTGATGATGGGGCGTGAAATCCTGGTGCGCAACCTCAACCAGCGGGTGGGTGCTCAGGTCATTACCAATATCGTTTTTCGTTAATTCCTCAGCAGATGACTTCGTCCATCGGTATGTCAAAGGGTTCGGCTGGTACCTCATCCACCAGCTGGAAGGGGAAGCAAAGGCCTATCTTATACGCTTGAGGCAGACGGGGAAGGAGGCGGTCATAATACCCCTTGCCGCGTCCCAGTCGGTTGCCATGACGGTCAAAAGCTACGCCAGGCACCACGATACACTCAATCCGCTCTTCTTCAGTAAAGGCTGGACCGGTAGGCTCCTCAATACCATAGGCCCCCACTGCCAGTTCATGCCTACCGTGGTATGAGCGAAGTTCCAAATCATCGCCTATCACAACAGGGAGGATAATCTGTTTCTCCTTGGCCCATTGCTCTACGAAGTTGTGTGTGTCCACCTCGTCAGGCAGGGCGTAGTAGAGCATCACGGTCTTCGCTGCTTTGAAGGCTGGACAAGCCTCCAGTCGCTGTAATACTTCAGCAGAGAGCTTCTTCAGCGACCCTGATTTCCGGTAGATAGCCTTGGTAGCGGCCATTTCCTTGCGCAGTAACTTTTTCTTTTCCATTTGTCTGTTCCTCCTCTATGGGTTGCGGAGCTTGGGGGAATGACTCCCCCTTCTCTAGAATCTCGATGGCTTTGAGTACGGTGGCATCGTCGGCATTGATGTAGCGGATGTACTCCTGCTGGCCCAGCATGTTGTAGATGATGTTACCATAGACGTTGCGGTCGAGCAGCTTGCGCGACTTCTGTATCAACAGATTGCGGCGCTTCAGCCCCTGTTTGTCGGCGTAGCGGATAAACTGCTCTACCACACCTTGGCTCTTCAGGTGTTTCAAGAGCGACTCATAGTCATTGAACTCTGAGAGCTTGGTGCGGTTGGTGTCTGTGTAGTGGAAGCTGAAGCGAATAATCAGTCCACGGTTATTGGCTGCGATGAGATAGGAGGTGACACCGGTGGTATCCTGTGGTACGAAGACATCGGGCATGATGCCGCCACCGCCATAGACGCGGCGGCCCAGCTTGGTTTCAAACTGTTCGTTTTCATTCTGTTTGATGCTATCTTTTGAAAAGAACTCGCCATGTTCGTAGCGTGTCAGCCAGTCACGTTCGTACTGTTCGTCGTTGCCGCTGGCATAGGGGCGCTGGATGCAGCGACCGGACGGCGTGTGATAACGGGCTACGGTGAGGCGGATGGCAGAGCCGTCGTTGAAGTCGATGGGTTGTTGCACAAGGCCCTTGCCGAAGGTGCGACGGCCCACGATGGTGCCGCGGTCGTTGTCCTGGATAGCGCCGGCAAAAATCTCGCTGGCCGAGGCTGAGCCTTCATCCACCAAGACAATGAGAGGCATCTGTTGGCAGCTGCCCGTGCCGTTAGAGTAGTCTTGAGCGTAGTGGAACTTGCGTCCTATGGCATAGACAATGGGTTGTCCCTCGGGTAAGAACTCGTTGACCATGCGGATGGCAGCCTCCATGTAACCGCCGGTATTGTCGCGCAGGTCGATAATCAAGCCCTTGCATTGCTGATGAATGAGCTGTGCAATGGCGTTGAGCAGTTCGATATGGGTGGTGCGGGCAAATTTGCTGATCTGGATGTAGCCGAAATCGTCCGTAATCATATAGGTGGCATTGATGCTGTTTTGGGGGATGTCGCCACGCACGATAAGGAAGTCGAGCAGTTGCGGCTCGCCCATACGTTTCACGCTCACCTTCACCTCACTGCCCTTGGGACCCTTGAGGGTACGCATCGCCTTCTCGTTGGTCAGCTTTTTGCCCACGAAGAGGCTATCGTCCACCATGACAATGCGGTCGCCGGCCATCAGCCCCACCTTCTCCGAGGGCCCTCCCTTGATTACTTGGTTGATATGGATGGTATCGTCTTGAATGGTAAATTGGATACCGATGCCACTAAAGCTGCCCTCTAGTTCCGAGTTGACCATTTCTACTTTCTGGGCCGGGATATAGACGGAGTGGGGGTCCAATTCAGCCAGGATTTGCGGCATTGCCTTCTCAACGAGATCGGCCATATCGACAGTATCAACATACTGGTCATCGATAATGCGGAGTAGGGCGTTGAGTTTATTGGTTGACCCGTTGATAATGCCCAGCCGGTTACCGGCGAAATGTTGCGCGTAGAAGGTGCCGATTAGGATGCCGACCACGACGCTGACCGCAATGATGAGCGGTATGAAACGGAATGATTTGTTTGCCATTATTCTTTGATTTCATTTTCAATATAAACGACCTCTATACCCGCTCTTTTTAGGAGTTCTATACCCTCTTCCAGGCGGTATTTCTCGGAATAGACTACCCGTTTGATGCCGGCTTGGATGATGAGTTTGGCACACTCTATACAGGGTGAGGCGGTGACGTAGAGGGTAGAGCCGTCGCTGCTGTTGTGGCTGCGGGCTATCTTGGTGATGGCGTTGGCTTCGGCGTGGAGAACGTAAGGCTTGGTCTTGTTATCCTCGTCCTCGCAGACGTTCTCGAAACCAGAGGGGGTACCATTATAGCCGTCGGAGATAATCATTTTGTTCTTCACGATGAGGGCTCCTACCTGCCTACGTTGGCAGTAGGAGTTCTCTGCCCAGATATAGGCCATGCGCAGGTAGCGCCGGTCCAGGGCCTGCTGTTTGTCGCTGTTGCTGTCCATTTTATTTCTTTACATGAAAACTCATGCGCATGTTAGTTTGCCCTTCGGTATAGATGATGTAGAGGTTCTCGCTGTCGCCCTCGTAGCGCTTGGCTCCTTTCAGTCCAGCCACAAAGGCTTTGGCTACAGGGTCTGTTTCCGAGGGGTTGCCCTGCAAGGTAATCTTCAGTTCGCGGCTATCAGTAGCACTCCATGTTCCTGTCAGGGTGGTCTTGATTCCACGTCCGCTCAGTCCGCCGCCATTGACGCCACTATCATTAGCACCGCTCTCAAAGTTAAGGATGAAGTTGTTCTCTCCCTCCATAGCTTTCAGACTGTTCTCGTGGGCTGTTTCATTACTGCCCCAGAAGTTATACCATTGGTTCTCGTTCTCACGGCTGATGAAGGTGAGTTTCCAGGTCTTACCACCGCCCACAAAGATGTCGAGTACATCGTCATCGTTGCTACAGCCACTCAACGCAGAGACTCCCGTCAGCAGGAGAATCATCCAAACTGTCTTTTGATACCACTTTATATTCATCTTCTTTCTATCAATCTTTCTTTATATCTAAATAAGGTATAACCCCTTACATCATCCATCAAGTCTCGCTCCCCTAAAGGAAGAGAATCTCTTCTTTAGGATAGGAGAGTCTTTATTTCACCCCCGTCCGTTTCAGCAGCGCTTCGATGCTGGGTTTCTGGCCTCGGAAGCGGATGTAGAGGGTCATGGGGTCCTCCGTGCCACCTTTTGAGAGGATAT
Source organism: uncultured Mediterranea sp. (assembly GCA_945836915.1). Taxonomy (GTDB): domain Bacteria; phylum Bacteroidota; class Bacteroidia; order Bacteroidales; family Bacteroidaceae; genus Bacteroides. The sequence continues at coordinate 2,125 of CAMAMO010000094.1, read as the reverse complement.
TCTGGCGGAAGCCATCGGCTACTTCGGTGTTGAAGATACCCTTCTCCTTGAAGAGGGCGAAGGCGTCGGCATCAAGCACTTCGGCCCACTTGTAGCTGTAATAACCACCGGCATAGCCTCCGGTGAAGATGTGTGAGAACTGGGCGCTCATACAGGCCTCATCCACGGTGGGGAGTAGCTGTGTGGGCTTCCAGGCCTCTGTCTCGTAGGCTTTGACATCCCCCTCGAAGGGGGTAGTGCGGGTGTACCAGGCCATGTCGAGCATGCCGAAGCTAAGTTGACGCAGGCAGAGGTAGCCTGCGTTGAAGTTGGCTGAAGCGATGATGCGATCCACCAGTTCATCTGGAATCAGTTCACCCGTTTGGTAGTGGCGGGCAAAGGTGTGAAGGAACTCCTTTTCCGTAGCCCAGTTTTCCATGATCTGCGAGGGAAGCTCTACGAAATCCCAATAGACGTTGGTGCCGCTCAGGGTGCGGTAGGTGGTGTTGGCAAAGATGCCGTGCAGGCAGTGGCCAAACTCGTGGAGCAGCGTCTCTACCTCGTCAAAGGTGAGTAGGGCCGGTTTACCGGCTGTAGAGCGGCTGAAGTTGGTGACCAGTGAGACGTGCGGACGGCTGTTTTCACCGTTCTTCTCACGCCACTGGCCTTTGTATTCGGTCATCCAGGCGCCAGAACGTTTTCCCTCGCGTGGGTGGAAGTCGGCGTAAAGCACAGCCAGGAACTCACCGTTGCGGTCGAGTACCTCGTAAGCTTTTACCTCTGGGTGATAGACCGGTATGTCTGGGCGAGCCTTGAAGGTAATTCCGTAGAGGCGTGTAGCCAGTCCGAAGACGCCGTCTATCACCTTCTCCAGTTGGAAGTAGGGGCGTAGCATCTCGTCGTTGAGCTGGTAGGTAGCATCCTTCAGTTTGTGGGCATAGTAGCTCCAATCATAAGGCATCAGAGTGAAGGCATCACCCTGTTCTTGGCGGGCCAGTGCCTCCACGCGCTTCACCTCCTCCAGCGCTGTGGGCTTGTAAGCCTCGAGCAGTTGGTTGAGAAGTTCGTTGACTGCCGTAGCGGTGCGCGCCATGCGTTGGGTCAGTTTATAGGATACAAAGTCGGGGTACCCCAGCAACAGGGCCAGCTCCATGCGGGTGTTGACCAGTTGTTTGACGATGTCGCGGTTGTCTGTTTCACCCGTCGTGGCGCGTGAGGCATAGGCTGTATAGAGTTGACAACGCAGGTCGCGGTCTTCAGCATACTCCATGAAGGGCACGTAGCTGGGATAGTCTAAGGTGAATCGCCACCCCTCGAGGCCCTTCTTCTGTGCACTCTCGCGGGCCGCTTCGATGGCCGTTTCAGGCAATCCCTTCAACTGCTCGGGATCGGTGATGAGCAACTGGTAGCTGTTGGTTGCCTTCAGCAGGTTATCGCTGAATTTCAGTGTTAGCAAGCTCAGGCGGTTGCTTAGTTCGCGGAATTTCTCACGCTCAGTTCCCTGCAGGTTGGCACCATTGTCGGCAAACCCTTCGAAGACATCCTTGAGCAGTTGGCGCTGTTCAGCGTTAAGCGTTAGTTTCTCGCGTTGGTCATAGACCGCCTTGATGCGCTTAAACAGTCTTTCGTTTAGGATGATATTGTTGCTATGCTCAGTCAGTATGGGCATTAGTTCGCGAGCTAAGGCCTGCATCTCGTCTGACGTCTCGGCACTCATCAGGTTTCCAAAGACGCCCGATACGCGGTTCAACAGTTCGCCTGAGGCCTCGTAAGCCTCGATGGTGTTCTCGAAGGTAGGGGCTTCGGGGTTGGCGACGATGGCCTCGATTTCGGCGTTCTGTTGGCGGATACCCTCCATCAGGGCCGGCTGGTAGTGCTCCAGTTTGATTCGGTCAAAGGGTACGGTACCATGCGGCGTCGGGTAGGGCGCCAAGAAGGGATTTTGAGCGGTTATAGCGTTCATCATACACACAAATAAAAGAATTAATCCTGTACGTTTCATTGTAATAAACTTGTTGAGACTGCAAAAGTGCAAAAAAAATAGGCGACTTGAAAGCAAGCCGCCCATTTTTTATTATTTTCTAACTGAATATTAGCCGTTGACCTTCTTCATGTGAGCAATCAGTTCCAATACCTTGTTAGAGTA
>CAMAMO010000093.1 GCA_945836915.1 uncultured Mediterranea sp. | reverse complement strand
CCCGATCCTTCAGCGCCTGTTACAGCCTGCAGATTAAGTGTCTGCACCACCGATAGGCCGTTGCAGTCGAGCGTTACCATCACTTTTTTGGCATTGGACATGTCGCCAATGGCACGTGTAGCCACTGCATCCATGGTTGAAAGTCGCAGTTGGAAATAACCCTTTCCACCTACGGTTTCCACCTCATTGTCATCCGAGCAAGCGGCAACAGCCACCCACGACAACAAGGCGATTACAAAATAAGTTATGTTCTTTCTAAAGTTCATTCTGTTTTCTTTTAATTGATTCGCTCCGCTCCGAGGTGAGATGATAACCCCACCTCGGAGGGAGAGAATCAGATGTTTTTTGTTAAACGGATGTTTGAATAATCCATTTAGGTGTTGTGCAATTATTCAGCAGCCTGAGTTACGGTAAACTTGTGGAGCAGCAGATCCTTGCCATTTTCGCTTGTGGTACCTGATACCAGACCGTAAACCATGGTGCGAGCAACACCTGTTGTGTTAGCAGGGATAGTGAAGAATACGGTTCCATAACCCACTTTTTCCCATGAGTTATACTCAATATCAGTATCAAAAGACATAACGATGCCCATCTTATCACCAGCTTCGTCATCAAACTGGGCTTTACCAGTCCAATCGTAGCCACCTTCTTCACCTTCAACATTGTAGTAGATAGTGAAACCTGTCTCTTCCATTGACTTGGCGTTGGTCGTAAATTGCATCGTAGCTTTACCACCCTTAGCAGGTGCCTCTAACCAGTTACCATCATAGGCAACTTCTTCAGTCCAGTCGAACTGTACGCCCATCAGGTCGAAGGTAACCACTTTCTTCAGAGCCCACTGACCCATGGTGACGTAGCTGTTCTTATATTGTTCCTTCAAAATGTCTGCATTGCCAGAACCCGGTATACCTTCGTGTGAGAAGAGTTGGCTTGCATCAGTTGAGTAGCCCTCATCGCTATACTCATCTTTCTCAAGTTCATCTGCGTTAACAGCAAACAGGGCGAAGAAACGATTTTTATAAGGATCTGTGCCCCATTCGCGCTCACCACGGTTGTTTACCATCACCTTGAATGTACTCTTGCCAAGTGCACGAGTAGCAGCTGCTGTTACCTCTTTCACGGTTACATAATCAGCGTTAGTAGCCAGAGGCTCAAAGTTGTTGCTTACTTCAGTAGCAATAAAGGCGATATTCTTAATATTGGCCGTTACGGTAAATTCAGCCGCATAACCATATACATCGGGATTCCAACTGCTGGTACCTTCTTTGATTAACTCTTCACCGGTAGCGGGGAACATGATGTTAGCCGTTTCACCTGACCAGTATTGCTGGAGTGATTCGAAGTTAATCTGTACGTAGTTGCTCAGGCCCTTGTAGTCAACGATCAGTTTGTTTTCAACAGCTGCATTGCCCAAACCATTCTGAGCGAAAGCCAGTTCAGCCTTCAGAGCCTCGTCGGTAGAGGGTTTGCCATCTTCGCTTGAGAAGCTGATGAAGAGGATTTCGTCATTGGTGAAAAAGTCTGCTGACTCGTTGGCTAACAAATCATCCTCTGTAGCGCTCATTGTTTCAACACTCATCCATTCAGGGATAGATTCCTTGTTGAGAGCCCACTTGAAGTTTGACTCTACATGTACCATGATACTATACTCTTCAGCGTCGTTTTGTTCCAGAATAGCGTGAGCATAGTCATTCAAGTTCTTCACATTGCCTTCAGCGTCCTTTTGGTAGAACTTGAGGGTCGGCGTAATACCGGGGAATACCACCTTGATGCTCTTGTCAGCAGGCAGAGCGCGAGTGGCAGCCTGATAGGAAGCGGTCAGCGTAGCTTCGGCCTTAGCGAAAGATTTCAGCTTAGAGGCATCGGCTACAAAGCTGATGGTGTAGCGGTTATCACCAGCTTCTGTATCTTCTTTAACGGTAGGGTTCAACCAATCAGCGTTGGCGCTTACCTGGAAGTCGTAGTTGCAAAGTACGTTCACAGAACCGGTAATGGTCTGCTCATCGTCGTTGATGGTGAGTTCTACCTCATCCTTCATGAAGACTAACTCTTCGTTCTTACCATACTGTTTCACCTTGATGGTGATGGGCTCAGCGGTACCCATAGTCAGCGTGATGGTACCTTCACGGTCAGTGACATCTTTATTCTCGATGATGTTAACCACCAGTGAGTGTTCGCCAGCCATACCCGTTGTTTTGTTCAGGCTGAACCAACCTGAGCTGGCTTCTGCTTTCCATTCAGCAGGTGCTGTAAAACTTAACTCCACTGAGGTAGCCTGAGCCAATGCAGAAACCTCCTTCGGGGCATTGAACTTGATGACGCTTGGTGCATCGTCATCATCATCGCTACATGAAGCAAAGCCTACGGCCAGCAGGCAGAGCATCAACATGGAGCGCAAGTAAAACCATGATGTTTTCATAAAATAGGTGAATTATAATTAATAATAAAGTTGTGGTTATGCGGCGCCGTTGTCCATATCGTCGGCTTCGTTTTGCGTGATACATTTAAAGATGTATTGGTAAACGCCAAAGCTACCGAGTTGGGGGATATAGACTTCGAGATAAAGTACAAAGAAGTGGTCGGGCACGACGAAGTACGAGGGGTACATATCCACCGAACGCACATAGACCGTACCGTAGCTGGAGTCCTTGAAGGCCGGTTGCTCGGGTACGCGGATGGTGTAGTCGAGCGGGTCGCTGTCATCAAACTCCAGTCGCAGGGGGTAGATGTCAGAGAAGGCATCCTTCAGGATGAAGGTGTGGTCGTCCTTCACCTCACCGTTTACACGGATTTGCTGCGTGTCGCTGCTGAAGGGGAACGACGCTAACATATACATGTTGCCACCGGGGAAGATGAAATCGTTCATATCGAACGGATAGCATTTCACCATATCGATGCGGGTGGTGTTGCCATAGATGGCGAGTTGCTCTTCAGCGGGCTCCAGCAGTCGGAGGCTGATGACCAAGCTGTCGTTGCGTTCCATGTGGCTATAGATAGGCTTGATGCGTACCATACCTACACGCTCACCGGCTTTGATGGTGATGTTGTTACTACCCTCTACAAAGTCAAAGTGGACGCCACGCACGGCAGTTGACTTCTCATGCAAAATCTCGACAGCATAGTTGCGGTCGTATGAGGCGGTGGTTGTAGCGGCTACAGGCACTTCAAACTCCTGATCATCGACCATCACCGGCATGGTATAAATCGAGTCAGAGAACATGACGTAGTTTTTGCCCTCGTACATCTTATCTTCCGATTCGCAAGCCACCATCAGCAGGGCAGCTGCCATCGCTACATAGAGTTTCATAGTCTTTATCATACTCTTCATAGATACATTTCGTTATTGATTCTCGCCATTGCTGCGGTTACCCTTTACTACGCCGTTTGAGGCCTCAATCTCGTTTTTGGGGATAGGCCAAGTGAAGAGGGGGTGACCAGCTTCACGTTTCAGCTCGTTGTTGAGCGGACCATCCATGGTGTAGAGTTGTTTCTTTCGTGTGACACCCAACCCCCAACGTTTCAGGTCGGAGAGGCGGAACCCTTCGAGGAAGAGCTCACGGGCACGTTCGTTGCGAATCTCTTCAAACAGTTGCTCACCTTCAGCCGAATAGGTACCGAAGGCCTTGATGCGCTTGCGCTTCAGCGAGGTCAGGTCAGCCGAGGCTTTGGCATATTCACCCAAACGGTAGTAGGCCTCGGCTCGAATCAGATAGGTCTCTGACAGACGCAGCGGCTTGGGCATATTGAGGAACTTCAGCTGTGAACCGCCATTCAGGTCGGTATTGCCGGGGTATTTCGTAATCATGAAGACCGCATCGCCGCTGGCGTTGGTTTGCTGGGTGCAGAAGATGCTTTGACGGTAGTCGCCACTGGCGTAGAGGCCCAGAATCTGCTCGGCAAAGAGGTACTGCGGACTGTATGAAGCGCCGTTAAAGTTGAGGAAGACACTGCCCAGACTGCCACCGTAGCTGGTGCTGCTCATGGCAATCTTCCAGATAATCTCGTCCGACTCGTCATATTTCCACATCAGTTGGTAGTCTGAGAGGTAGGTGCCGTTGACCACTGCAGCTGCCGTAGTGGCGTCTGAGAGGGTATATACGCCGCTGCTGATGACGCGAGTAGCATACTTCACGGCATTTTCATAATCGTTCATGTAGAGGTAAACGCGGGCACGAAGAGCATTTACCGCACCCTGACTGAAGTAGGGGTTATCCGCTACCGAACGGCTGGTGGGAATGTACTTCTCCGCCTCATCCAAATCGCTCAGCACCTGAGCGTACGACTCGCTCAGCGTCGAACGCTTCACTTTGGGTACCGCCTCGGCATAGGTCATCGGCAGCGAGATTCCCATATCTGGTGTATCTTTGTTCTCCTCAGTATATGCTTCGCAGAAGGTGCGAATCAGGTCGGCGAAGGCCAATGCACGGGCGAAATAGACATCACCCAGTCGGCGTTCAAACTCCTTCTTCTCACTCTCCGTAGTCAGCGTGGCATAGACCCGGTCTTTGTAATCCATAAAGAAATTACAGCGGGCTACGATGAGGTAGAGACCGCCATAGACCGCTTCTACATCGGTATCGTTGGGTTTGGTCTCCCAGCGGTAGGTAGTGGCATACTGACCCATGTTGGTCGATGAAGCAAAAGCCATGTCGGCTTGGATATCAGGAAGCAGCGTCAGACTGCCGCTGTAGAGCGAACCATTCTTAAAGGCGCTGTAGATACCGGTTACCACGCCACTGCAGTCATCAAGTGTGGTCATGGCGTTCTCTTCGGGAATGGCCGATTCAGGGTAACGGTCCAGAAAACCGCTACAAGAACTGAAGACGAGGGCCATGGCTGCACCAAAAAGGCAATTTATCTTTTTCATATATCTTATCTATCTATACGTGTTGACAATTGATTAGAACTGAACCTCCAAACCGAAGGAGAACTGACGCGACATGGGGTACTGGGCTTTGTACATGTTGCTGCTTGATTCTGGGTCCATACCTTGGAACTTGGTAAAGGTGAGCAGGTTCTGTCCCTGTGCATAGATGCGAACACCCTCTACAAAGCGCAAGGGGGTTAGCCATTTACCGGGAAGGGTGTATGACACCATCAGGTTCTTCCAACGCAGGAACGAAGCATCCTCGAGCAGACGGTCATCGAGCTGCTGAGCCACACCGTGGCGGGGTACTGAGGCTACGTCGCCAGGCTTCTTCCAGCGGTCGTAGAGCAGCTTCTTAGACTGGTTGTAGTTGACGAAGGTGCCGTTGCTTTCGCTGAAGTAGCGGTCGTTGTTCATCATCCAGCGGTCGGCTACCCAACTGAACTGGGTGGAGAGGGTGAGCCCCTTCCAACTGAGCTGTGTGCCAAAACCTCCTTGCCAGGGGGCAAAGAAGCTCTTGCCTACCAGCACCTTGTCTTCATCACGGCACTCGTTAGTCAGTTCGCCGTTCTTGTCATACCACATGGCGTCACCGTTAGCTGAGTTAACCCCTGCAAAGCGGTTCACGTAGAACTCGCCATAGCTGTGTCCCTTCTTCAAGAAGAGTCCGGTAGTAGAGAGTTCATACTCATCGCGTCCCTCATAGAGCTCCTTGATGATGTTCTTATTATAAGAGGCGTTAGCCGAGATGCTCCAGTGCCAGTCTCCGCTGTTGATCAGGTCGATGCTGACATCCAGATCCACACCGCGGTTGACCATGGCTCCCATGTTGCTCCAGCGGGTAGAGTAACCGCCCACCATCGATACCGGTACAGCCATCAGCATGTCGCTGGTGCGCTTGTTATAGAATTCGGCCACCAAGTTGATACGCTGCAGCAACGCCAGTTTCAATGAGATGTTGAGCGTAGAGGTCTTCTCCCAGGTCAGCTCCTCATTACCTTTTGAGTAGGGCGAGAGTCCGCTGATTTCCGAGCCATCCATGCCATAGACCGGACCGCCCGATACCAGCGCCAAGTGTTCGTAGCTGGGGATGGATGAGTTACCTGAGGTACCGAAGCTGGCCAGCAGCTGGGCGCTGTCAATCCACGAGATGTCCTTCAGGAACTTCTCATCCTTCATGTTCCACATCGCACCGATAGACCAGAAGTTGGCCCAGCGGCTGTTCTTACCGAAACGCGACGAGGCATCGCGACGGGCAGAGAGGTCAATGAAGTAGCGGTTCATCAAGTTATACTCCGCACGACCGAAGAAGGAGAGATAGGTGCTTGCACTCTTCGAGTCGTTGGGGATATCCGCACGCGTTGACGAGGAGAGGTTGAGCAGGAAGTCGTTGGTCTGACCGCGACCTACGACGCCAAACCCTTCGTTCTGGTTGTCGATGGCCTCCTGACCCAGCATCACGTTGAAGTGATGGTCATCGGCTACATCAAACAGATAGGAGAGGGTGTTACTCAGCGTCAGGTTAGTCGAGCGGCTGAAGTCGCGTGCAATGGCTCCTTCGCCCTGGTTCACTACGAAGCTGGGCAGGGTGGAGTTGTCGCTACGCTGATCCAGGAAGTCCAGACCGCCCAGTGTCTTGAAGGTAAGACCCTGAATCGGCTTCCACTCTGCGAAGGCTGTGGCCACCACCTTCCATTTGTTGGTCTTGTTACGGTTGGCAGCTTGCCACTCCAAGGGGTTGACGTTCGAGCCAATCCACGAACCATCTTCGGCCTGAGTGTATGAGCCGTCAGCGCGGTAAGGATTCCAGTAAGAGAGCATCAGGCGCGAAGCCGAGATGGGGGTACTGGTGGTGTAGGTCCCTTCATCGGCCTCTTTCATCTCTTCATAGGCCATCGAGGCGTTCGTACCCACCTTGATCCATTTGTTCACCTTCGCCTCCAGGTTGGTGCGGAAGGTGTAGCGCTTATAGTCAGAATTGATGGCGATACCATCTTGTGTAAAGATATTACCTGAGATGAAGTAGTTGAATCCACCTTGTGAGGCACCGCTGGTTTGCAGCTCTACGCTGGTAAACGAGGCGGCATCGTCATAAACTACATCGCGCCAATCCACGTTGGTCCGCTCCAGCAGAGCACGGTCGTAGGTACCAGCTACACGCAAGCCTACCTCCTCTTCATAGTTGAGGCGCTCGGTGGTGTTCATCAGGTCCCACTTACCGTAAGCTAACGATGAGAGACCCCATTGCACACGGGCCGTAACGTTACCCTTATCGGCGATGCGTCCGCGTTTGGTGGTAATCACAATTACACCGTTGGCGGCACGTGCACCGTAAATAGAGGTGGACGAAGCATCCTTCAGCACAGAGACGCTTTCGATATCGCTGGGGTTGATGGCCGAGAAGTCGGCAGACGAGATAGCCACACCGTCCAGGATAAACAGAGGTTCCGTTCCGGCATTGATTGAGTTGACGCCACGGATTTTGAAGGTGGCTACGGCACCTGGTTCACCGCTGTTGCTCAGCACCTGCAAACCCGACGACTGTCCTTGCAGCGCCTGGTCAAAACTGGGTGCGGGTACATTCTCAATCTTGGCGTTGTTGACTACCGCCATTGAACCCGTTGTAGTTCCTTTCTTACGTACACCGTAAGCTACTACCACCACTTCGTCCATCAATTCGCTATCACTGATCATCGTCACATCCCACTGGGCAGCAGCCGTAAAGGTCTTCTCAACCGATTTCATACCGACGTAACTCAGTTGGATGGTAGCCGGCGAAGCGGTTACTGTAATCGTATAATTACCGTCAATGTCGGTAATCACGCCGTTGCCCGTACCCTTTTCGACTACTGATACACCTGTCAGAGGCTCTTTGTCGTCAGCCGATATGACCCGACCTTTCACTTGGAACTGGGCCCATGCAGAGGTCATGCCTAATAGGGTTGACATGACAAACAAGAGAAGGTATTTTCTCATCGTTTATACAATTAATATAGAGTTAATATAAATTTATCAATAAAAATGCCAGCAATAAAAATCCC
>CAMAMO010000092.1 GCA_945836915.1 uncultured Mediterranea sp. | reverse complement strand
CTACCGTCCTGACCGGTTACACCGGTGATTAATGCAATGTTCATGACTAATAATAGGCCCTCGTATCCTCCTCGTTCAAGGGTGCCGATGTTGAGGGCGTTGTCTGTTTATTTGTTGATACTCTATTCTTATTCTCTACGGATATGAAGTTCGATGGCTTCTGGATGGTTAGATACGAATGCCGGGGCATCTTTCACCACCAATGCCAAATAACCGCCTCCGCCGGCTCCGGCCATTTTCCAGGCCATGACGCCTTCCATCTGGCGGTATTTATCTATGTAGGGCTGTACGCTGGCTTCAGGACAGGGCTGACCGTTGACCGTGGGGGTAACCATGGCTGGGAAAAGGGCTATCTGGGCATTGAAGGAGGCTTGATAGGCGGCTGCAAAAGCCTCTAAATCGCGCTGCTGAATAGCATCCCAACAGCTATCTGCCGCTTGGGCCAAGGCTTTCACCTTCTCCTGGGTGATATCTCGACCTTCTATAACGCTACAACCGGGGCGACGCGGTTCCATCGGCACCATCACCAGATGTTGTTCCAAGAACCTCAGCGTCATCTCGTCGGTGGTGTTCTCTATCTTTGCGGGCCAGAAATTGTTGTTATAGTAGTGACGAGCTAAACCGGGAATGCAGATACCGATGGCATCCTGTGCGCCCGAGATATGGCTATCTTCACGTTCGGGGTTGTTCTCAAAGCAGAACACGAGCCTGGCCAGCATCTCTGGGTCCATCTTGGGCAATTTCACGGGCCATATCTTCTGAATCATCTTGCGGGTGGAGGTGGAGAGTCCGCAACGGTCTCTGACCTCAAAGGTGGGCTCCAAGGAGATGGTCAACGCCCAACCCGGATGATACTGACTGACATAGGGCTGATCAATCCAAGTTCCTGCAAGGTCTAAACGGGTAGGAATACCGGCTGCCTGACAGGGGTCTTCCTCATCCTCTGACTGGTTTTGGGCCAGACTGGCTTTCAGCGACGAGGAGCTTCTGGCTTGAAGGCCGTCATGGGGTGTACGTTGCAGTTCGATGTATTGAATGCCGCGTTCAGCACAGATGCGGCGCTTCTCATCACTGCCGCCTTCGGCATTGACGACGAAGATATCGGGCTTAACCTTGTCAAGCGTGGGAATAAAGTCGATAACACCCCTACCCTCGTTGATGTAGGCCTCTTTCACAGCCTTGATGTTCTGCACCATGAAGAGACGTTCTTCCTGGGGGAACATCGGCTTGCGATGTTTATATTCTAAATAGGTAGCGTCTGAGCCGATGCCTACATAGAGCTCACCGAATTGGGCTGCCTGCTGGAAGAATTCCACATGACCGCTGTGTAGCAGGTCGTAACAGCCGCTGACGAATACTTTCATATTGAGTTGACGAATTGACTAGTGGACGAGCCTCTTATTCCTTTTGCCTTGCTGCGATTATGGCGTAGAGGGTGACTACGATGAAGCAGATGGCTGGTATGGCGTAAGAGGTATAGATATCGGTCTGGTCTGATACCAAGCCTTGAAGGGGTGTGATGAGCGCACCTCCTAAGATGGCCATAATCAGTCCGCTGGCACCTATCTTGGCATCTTGAGGATGAGGACCTTGGGTGATGCCACTCAAAGCGATGCCGTAGATGGTGGGGAACATCAGGCTCATGAAGAAACTGATGAGCACAAGGGCTGTAATCAGCAGCCAGCCTGTTCCTGCAGCGCAGACTACCGTCAGTGTACATAGCGTTGACAAAAGACCGCCTGCAACCAACAGTTTAGCCGGTGCAATCCACTTCATCAACGCCGTATAGATAAATCTGGAGCCACAGAAGAGAATGATAGTCAGCAGATAGATGTTGCTGGCTTCGAACTCTGGCTGGTTGGTCTCTTGCATCACCAAGCGGATGGTGTAGCTCCAGACGCCTATCTGTGCGCCAACGTAGAAGAACTGAGCGATGACACCGCTTCGATAGAGCTTGTTTGCGAATAAGCGCTTGAAGGTGCTGAGCAGATTGGGCTCTTCGCCGTGATCATGGCCTTTAGGCATCCTGACGAAGTGTACCATGAGCAGAATAGCCAAGAGTAACAGACCCAGTACGGCATAGGTGCCGCTAACGGAATAGAGGCTGATTTGATCCAGGATGAAGTACTTGCTCATCAAGATGCCAAGGATAGAACCCAAAGGGTTGAAACTTTGAGCGATATTCAATCGACGGGTAGCCGTCTCCGGTCTGCCCATGCTGAGGACATAGGGGTTGGCTGTGGTCTCCAGGATACTGCAACCTCCCGCCATGATGTAGATAGCGATAAGGTAGAAACCATAGCTGGCGGCGTAAGCCGCGGGCAGAAAGAGCAGCGCACCTACCGCATAGAGCAGTAAACCAAGCGCCAAACCGGCTTTAAAACTTTTCCGCCTGATATACAAGGCAGCAGGCAGGGCGAAGCAGAAATAGCTACCATAGAAGGCAAACTGAATGAGAGAGGTCTGGGTGTCGCTCATATCCATGATGCGCTTAAAGGCTGCCAGCAGGGTGTCGGTCATGTTATTGGCCAATCCCCACAGGAGAAACATGCTGGTAACCAGCGCGAAGGGAATACGATGCGACTTATCGATGGTACTCATTGCTCTGAATCAAAAATCGGTGTTAACAACTGCCACTTCTCTGCCGAGGTGGCGTTAGCGTCACAACCCTGGAACTGGCTGACATAAGCCTCCCACTCGGCCTGTCGGGGCAAGGTGGCCAAACGGGCCATATCCCGCTCCCAATCAAAATCATCGACCGTATCTACGATCATGAAGAGGGTACTCTCACGCGCATAAATCTGCATGGAGAGGATGCCTACCTGATGTTGCCCTTCAATCACCTCGGGCCAGACGTGGGCGTGTACTTCAATGTATTGTCTGACCAAGTCAGGGTTACGTGAGATAGTCAATGTTTGACAGTAGCGCTTCATATGGATTGGTTTAATCTCTATTTTCACTTTTAATACAATTCTGCATCGTTTAACGCCATGTTTACAGCGGCAAAAATAAGTAATAATAATTAGATAAACAATGTTTCTTTCAAAAATATCGTCACAAAGGAGATTACACCATAAACAACTCTGCCATGATTTCGTCGGAAATCATCACCCCTTGATGGGTGAAGCGGAGACGGCCTGAACACTTTTCCATCTGACCGGCTTGCAGGAAGGGCTGGGCTTGCTTCAGGGCGTAGGCGTAGTACTCCTCTCCAAACGTCTGGCGCAGGGCCTCTAAATCCATTCCTTGACTGGTTCGTAATGCCATCATCACGCGCTCGTTGTAACGGGTCTGTTCATCCAACTCCTCGCGCTCGCTTCTTCTATCATGTATGTATTCCTCCACCGAGGCGATGTTCCACTCCCTACTTAGGCGGTTGTAGGAGTGGGCAGCAGCACCGCAGCCCAGGTAGGGGGTGCCATCCCAATAACCGCTGTTGTGCTTCGATTCGTAGCCGGGGAGGGCGAAGTTGGAGATTTCGTAATGGTGATAGCCGGCACTGCGCAGGTGCTGGGTCAACAGCTCGTAGAGACGGAGGCTGAGCTCCTCGTCTGCCTCCTCCACCTGGTGCGTCTGCCAGAGACGATGGAGCGGCGTGCCCTCCTCAATCATCAGATGATAGGCCGAGAGATGTTCAACCCCTAATGCCAACGCCTCCTCCAGGTCGTGCGACAAATCCTCCTCACGCTCTCCGGGCAGGCCGTAAATGAGGTCGATGCTCAGGTTACGGAAACCCGCCTCGCGGCAGCGCCTCACCGCTTCGCGGGCCTGATTAGCGGTATGACGCCGGTTGAGCAGTTGCAACATCTTGTCGTCGAAGCTCTGCACCCCCATACTGAGGCGGTTGACAGGCAGCGTAGCCAAACCCTCTACGTAAGGTGCAGTAAGATCATCTGGATTGGCCTCCAGGGTTACCTCCTTGACCTGGCTCAGGTCGAAAGTGACCGATAGTCTCTCAAAAATCTGCTTCAGCTCCTTGATGGAGAGCTGCGACGGCGTGCCGCCACCGAGGTAGATGGTGCGCACCGGCTCACCATCGAGATAGTCCTTCCGATCGGCTATCTCGCGACAAAGGGCCTCCACATAACTCTCCTTCAGTTCGCTGAGGGTAGAAGAGTAGAAACCGCAGTAGATGCAGCGCCGCTTGCAAAAAGGTATGTGTAGATAGATTCCTGCCATAATAGCTCCGTCAAAAAGGGGTTAAAAGCGCACAAAAGTAGGCTAATTTTAGCAAATTGTCAAATTTACACTGCTCTTTTCGTTGCCATATGAAAAGTTCTTCCTATTTTTGTCGGCAGAAAACCCTTAAAAAAACGCTATACGCTATGATAAAAGCAGAAGAAAGAGCTCAGATTATCCGCCTCATTCAGCGCGAGGTGGTTCCTGCCATCGGTTGTACCGAACCCATTGCCGTAGCCCTCTGTGTGGCAAAGGCTACAGAGACCCTTGGCTGCCGTCCGCAGCAGATTGACGTGCGCCTCAGTGCCAACATCCTGAAGAACGCCATGGGCGTGGGTATCCCAGGCACCGGTATGATAGGTCTGCCCATCGCCATCGCCTTAGGAGCCTTGATTGGCAAGTCGGACTACCAGCTGGAGGTGCTACGCGATTGCACCCCCGAGGCGGTGGCTGAAGGACGCCTTTTCATCGAAGAAAAGCGGATTCAGATTGGCCTGAAAGAGGGCATTACGGAGAAGCTCTATATTGAAGTCTGCTGCCAGGCTGACGGACACCAGGCTACCGCCATCATTGCAGGAGGTCACACCCGCTTTATCTACCTGCGTCGCGACGAGGAGTTGCTGCTCGACGAAGGGGCTTCCACCGCTAACGCCTCTGCCGGCGAGGAGGAGGTGCCCCTCAGCCTGCGCAAGGTCTATGAGTTCGCTACCGAATCGCCCTTAGATGAGCTCCGCTTCATTCTCGACACAGCCCGCCTGAACAAAGCCGCCGCTGAACGGAGTTTCCAGGGCGACTACGGGCATGGTCTGGGCCGCATGCTGCAGGGGGAGAACGAGAAGCGCATGATGGGCGACAGCATCTTCAGCCGTATCCTCTCCTACACCTCAGGGGCTTGTGACGCCCGCATGGCAGGCGCCATGATTCCCGTGATGAGCAACAGTGGCAGCGGCAACCAAGGGATTTCTGCCACCCTGCCTGTGGTGGTCTATGCTGAAGAGACCCACCAGAGCGAGGAGCGCCTGATTCGTGCCCTCACGCTGAGCCACCTTACCGTAATCTACATTAAGCAGAGCCTGGGTCGCCTATCCGCTCTCTGCGGCTGTGTAGTAGCCGCTACGGGCTCCAGCTGCGGTATTACCTGGTTGATGGGCGGTGATTACGAGCGGGTTAGCTTTGCTGTACAGAACATGATTGCTAACCTGACCGGCATGATTTGCGACGGTGCCAAGCCGAGCTGTGCACTGAAGGTCACCACCGGTGTCTCCACCGCTGTTCTCTCCGCCGTCATGGCCATGGAGAATCGCTGTGTAAAGTCCGTAGAGGGCATCATCGACCAGGATGTGGATCGCAGCATTCAGAACCTTACCGAGATTGGGAAAAACGGCATGAATGAGACGGATCGCCTCGTGCTTCAGATCATGACCAGCAAATAAGTGCAATTTTCAGATAAAAAATTGTTTATTTGAAAAACAAAGGTTATCTTTGCAGATGAATCTCCTATCCCTATTCGTTTGCCAATGAGAACCAGACAAGAGTATATATCCATTCTTCAAGCTCATGAGGCTGAACTTCAACAGAGGTTTGGTATTACCTATTTGCGGCTGTTTGGCTCTGTAGCAAAGGGTGAACACACACCTGACAGCGACGTGGATGTCTTTGTGGAGATGCCTCCGAAGGCATATAACATGGTTGCGGCTGCTCAGTATCTCGAGGAGATCTTGGGGTGTGACGTAGATTTGATTCGCAAACATAGCCACATGCGGCCTTTCTTTTTAAATCAGATACAGAAGTATGGAATCGATATCTTTGGAACAAATGGAGGTAATTCTTGACACGCTTGAGCAAATTAGGAATGCCATTAAAAGTCTCATCTCGTGGAATGAAGACATTTGTGATATGAATGTTCTTCTGAAATCTCCTACGGGCATGCAAGATTTAGCTGGTAATTGCATGCTCATTATGGCTGTGGCTGAAGGTTTTAAGAAGATAGATAAATACACAGAGGGTAAACTATTACCTAATCGTCCTGAGATTCCTTGGAAGCAGGTCTTTGGCTTGAGAAACAGGATTGCTCATGGCTATTTTGATATGGATGTAGAGATAATCAATGAGGTCATCAAGGAGGATTTGCAACCTCTGCTGGAAGCCACCGAGTTCTTTATAGAGCATTTGAACAAATATATATTGAAGTAGCCCTTAGCGCGAGGCGAGGCAATTGCAAACGTTTTTAGCTTTTTGGGCAATTCTTCATCGTTTTGTAGCGTCAATTCGGAATTTTTAAACTATCTTTGCAGCCGAAATCAATATTATTCCGTTATTTAACGCTATTTTATTATTTATGTTAAAACCTTTTAGAATTGCTTTGACCCTTGTGCTGCTGATGGCAGTGGCCGGGGTAAACGCACAGGTGACTACCTCTACCCTATCGGGACGCGTGATTGACTCGACGAAGGAGGCGGTAATCGGTGCTACGATTCAGGCTGTACACGAGCCTTCAGGTTCGCGCTATGGCGTTGTCACAAACATGGATGGACGATACACGATTCAAGGTATGCGTACGGGTGGCCCCTACACGGTGACCATCTCTTACATCGGCTACCAAACGGCTATCGTTAAGGAGATTAGCCTGCAACTGGGTGAGATCTACACACTGGAGACGGAGCTGAAGGAGTCATCGGAACTGCTGAGTGAGGTGGTGGTAACGGCTTCACGCAGTAAGTTTGCCAACGAGAAGACGGGCGCTACAACCAACATCTCGCAGGAGCAGATGCTGGCCCTGCCCACCATCAGCCGCAGCATCAGCGACATGGCCCGCGTATCGCCCTACGCTAACGGCATGAGCTTTGCCGGTGGCGACGGCCGTTCAACGAACTTCACCATCGACGGTGCGAACTTCAACAACAACTTCGGTCTGTCATCGAACCTCCCTGGTGGCGGAAATCCTGTTTCTCTGGATGCTATTGAGGAGGTACAAGTAGTGGTCGCTCCCTTCGACGTGCGCCAGACCAACTTCGTAGGCGGTGGTATCAACGCCATTACGAAGAGTGGTACGAACACCTTCAAGGGTACAGCCTACACCTACTACCGCAACCAGGATATGCGCGGTAACCGCATCGACAACAAAGACTTGGGCGGTCGTCAAGATGAGAACAAAAAGACCTACGGCTTCACCTTGGGCGGTCCGATTATCAAGAACAAACTCTTCTTCTTTGTGAACTACGAGAAGGAGAAGTCGTTTGCTGAGATTATCAGATACCGTGCACGCCAAGAGGGCGAGAATGCCGGTGGTATGGTGTCGCGTACACTGGCCAGCGACATGGAGAAGGTGCGCAACCACCTTATTAATAAGTATAACTACGATCCGGGATCGTACACTGATTTCCCTGCCGAGGGTGATAACAGCAAGATCCTGGCGCGCATCGACTGGAACATCACCGATCGCCACCACTTGAGCCTGCGTTACAACAAGACAGAGAACACCAGCTGGACGGCACCAAACGGCAACTCGTCGGATACGGGTTATCGTCTGAACAACACCGACCGTGTAGGCCCGCTCTCGATGTCGTTCTCTAACTCGATGTATTCTGAGAACAACAATGTGGAGTCTATCTCGGCCGATTTGAACAGCCGCTTCACGGACCAGATGAGCAACAAGTTGCTCTTCACCTACACGAATATCAAGGATTTCCGCGGTTCGAATTCAGCCCCCTTCCCCTTCATTGACATCATGT
>CAMAMO010000091.1 GCA_945836915.1 uncultured Mediterranea sp. | reverse complement strand
AATCTCTTATCTTAAAAAACTTTCCGGCTGCAAAAATACATATTATTATTTGAAAAATAGCCTTTTATGCAACTTTTTTTGCAAAAAGAAACGCAAACGTTCGATTCGTTTGCGTTTCTTGTACTAAACTAAGACCAAACGGAACAGAAATTGCTTCTTTTGGTCAGTTCTATGAGTTATTCTCTTTTTACGACATCATTATACCAGGAAGGTAGCTACCAGAGCCAAGATGGCGTAGAACTCAGGCAGAGCGGCATAGATCATGGTGTTGGTCTTTACATCGTGACCCTGAGAAACACCTACGATACCGTTTGCGCAAACCTGACCCTGACGGATAGCTGAGAAGAGACAAACCAGACCAACAGCGATACCTACGCAGAGCCACATCAAACCGTCAGTAGCTGCCTTGCTGAAATGGAGCAGGAAAGCCAAGAAACCATACAAGCCCTGTGTAGCGGGGAGGGCACACAGAATCATATAGTCAGATGACTTAGAAGCATCCTTTTTCAAAGCACCTTCAGCAGCGTTACCAGCGATAGTTGTACCATAGCAACTTCCGATACCAGCCAGAGCCAACATCAGGCCCATGCCTACATAACCTAATAATTCATTCATAATGATAAATTTTTTAATGTTTCGTTATTACTTTATTATTTTTATTGTTTTTTATTTTTTAAAGGGTTTGTATTCTACACCCTTGCCGTCATATCCGGCATTCTTGAAATACTCCACAAACGTCAGACGCAGCGGGTGCACGAAGGCACTCAGGCAAGACATGGCGATGTTGAGTGTATGACCCAGTAGGATAATCAAGCCAAAGCCTATCCAACCAAAGATCAGCGCGACACCCTCTTGGCCCTCAACCAGCATCAGGGCCAGGTTGTTGAAGGTCTGTCCCAACATACCGCCAGCCAAACCAAGGGCAAACAGACGAATGTACGAGAGGACGTCACCCAGCAAACCGGAAGCCATGTTGTAGGTATCCCACAGACCAGCGCCTACGTTTACCAGTACGTTACGATGCAGGTTATTGAGCAGATAGATACCTATCGCAGCCACACCACCCACGATGATAAAGGCCCACTTGGAGACCTCTGCGGGGATAAAGCTGAGGAAACTCAAGGTACCGATGACCACACTGCCTACAATGAGCAGCCACCACCCCCATGCGCTCAACGACTCCTTGAAGCCATAGAACACGGTGCTGTTGATGGCCTTCACGGTCATGGCAATCGAGATATGAACCACACCGATGCCCAGGGCCAGAACCATCTGCTTGTCGTATGTCGAGCCAAAGAGCTCTACGTTACCGGCAATGATAAACTGCTTCAGCTCCTCGGGCAAGCCTGAATTGATTAAACTGATACCAAAGAAGGTACCCAGTATGGCACCGAATACGGTCGTAAAGATACCCAGTGTAATAACCAGGTTCATCATTCCGGCCATATCCTTACCCAACTTCTTTTTCAGGAAGAAGCCAAGTGCAATCAAAATCAGACCGTAACCCGCATCGCCCATACAGAACGCAAAGAAGAGCGAGAAGAAGGGTGCCAAAATCGGGGTGGGGTCAAAGTCGGCATAACTGGGCATACCGTACATCTTGGTCAGCACCTCGTACATACGCGCAAAGGCATTGTTGCGCAACTGCACAGGCGGATTGTCCTCCTTGCGGGCAGGACGCATCTCGTAATAGAGTTCCTGCGAGTCGAGCAGCTGCTTCACAGGGGCCACCTTATCTTCAGGTACCCAACCTTCGAGCAGTACCACAGCCCCATCAGCCACAGACTCACCGCTCAGTCGAACAGACATCAGGTCGATGTCGCTCTGCAGCTGGGCGCTGGCTCGTGCCAACGTGTTGTAGTAGGTCTGACAGAAGCGCTTCAGTTCAGCCAGAGTCTCCTCAAGGGTCTGACGCACCTCAGCCAGTTTCTCCTGCAAGCCAGAGAGGCTCATTGAGGGCAAGCGCAAAGGCTCCAAGCCCAAATCCAGCGGTTGGTGAGTGACCGTCACGAAATGGACATGTCCCCCTTCGCGACGTACAATCACCGCGTCATCGCCCCACTCCTCTTGGAAATCCTTCTCAGCGCAGAGGTAGAAGCGGATCAGCCAACCGGCCTTCTCCAGTTGCTGCAGGCGGGCCCAATCGAACTCGCCCCACACCTCCATCTGGTCAATCTCCTTATTAATAGAGGGAATCTGAGTCTGCAGTTCTTGGATATGCTGCTGAATGGCCTCGTATTCAATGACGAGCGCGTCAGCCTGCTTATCCTTATAAATAGTCTCATCATGCTGTTTCTCGGCCAGCGCATCCATCTTCTGAAGCATAGCCTTGTAATGCGAACGCTTCTGGAAGGCCTGTTGCAACTGGGCATCAGGCTCACCGCGCTGTTTCTCAGCAATATGAATCACACCCAACTCACGGATCTGATCCAGGAACGAGTCATACACCTTGTGATAAATCAGGAAGGTCAGTTTCTCCATTCTTACTTTCATGCCTCAGCCTCCTTTCTTTTCTCCTGATGTGACTTCATGATTTTCTGTGAAGACTTCGAGAGGTTCTCTTCGTCCTCCATGAATCGTTTAATCTTTCTCAAAGCATCCTGATAGCCGGGTATTTGCACCTTCTCAAAGAGGTTCACCTTCTGCGTAGTCTTCTTTCGGGCATGCTCCAGCAGGTTCAGTTTGGCCACCATAAACTCGCGTTCTATGGCCGTAGAGGCCAATTCCTTGAGCAGCTGGATACCGTCAGCAAACCATTTGGGCGTGGTGAAGAGGCTGTAAGGCTTCACTTCAAACTCGATGTTATCGAGCTGAGGCACCCTTACGCCCGCAATCTTCTTGGTACTGAGATGGACTTCGCCCACCTTCAGCAGAGAAGCGTCGAACTCATTCCAAAGGGCAAACATGGCTTCGTAAGCTTGGATACCTTTTTCCAACCTCTCTTCGTATTCCGAAGCTTCGGTCTTACAGCGTTTCACCTCCATGCGCAGGGCGCTCTCCTTATTCTTAATGATAGGGAGTGTACGCTGGCGCACCTTGAGTTGCTTTTCAAGCTGCTGAAGCGAGGTCTTGTTATATTGAAACTTAATAGCCACTTTATTAGTGATTTATCGTTAGTTAATCGAATCTTTAGAGTCTGTTGACGTCAGGCTTTCGGCCAGTAGGTATCCACCAACTCCTTCTTGATGTTCACCTCTTCAGGCTTGAAATACTTGCCGAAGAGGCTCCAAGCTACGTCGAGCATCTCGGTGGTGTCTAAGTTGACGTCAATAGCCAGCAGCTGGTTAGAGTAGTCCTTGGCGAAGGCCAGTGTACGTTCGTCGTAGTTGGTCAGGTCGAAACCGTTCTCCTGCTTGGTCTTGGCATTGGCGGCATCGGCATAGAGACGAACGGCGGCATTCATCACCTGCGGGTGGTCCTTACGCGTCTTCTTACCGGTAACAAGCTGTTTCAAACGAGACAATGAGCGGAACGGGTCAACGATAACCTTACCGATATCACTGTCGCGGCGCAGGAAGAGCTGACCTTCGGTGATATAACCGGTGTTATCAGGCACAGCGTGCGTAATATCGCCACCTGACAGAGTGGTCACGGCGATAATCGTGATAGAACCGCCCGAGGGGAACTGTACCGCTTTCTCGTAGATCTTGGCCAGGTCGGAGTAGAGCGAACCGGGCATAGAGTCCTTTGACGGAATCTGGTCCATACGGTTTGACACGATAGCCAGAGCGTCTGAATATGAGGTCATATCGGTCAACAGAACCAGCACCTTCTCATTCTTCTCTACAGCGAAATACTCAGCGGCAGTCAGCGCCATATCGGGAATCAACAGACGCTCAACGGGAGGATTCTCGGTGGTGTTCATGAAGCTGACGATACGATCCAGCGCACCGGCGTTTGAGAAGACGTTCTTGAAGTAGAGGTAGTCATCATTCGTCATACCCATACCACCCAAGATAATCTTATCAGTCTCTGCACGCAGGGCCACGTTAGCCATCACCTGGTTAAAGGGCTGGTCGGGGTCAGCGAAGAAGGGAATCTTCTGGCCAGATACCAGCGTATTGTTCAGGTCGATACCGGCAATACCGGTAGCAATCAGTTCAGAGGGTTGTTTACGGCGTACGGGGTTCACAGAGGGACCACCAATCTCAATCTCCTTGCCTTCGATAGCGGGACCGCCATCAATCGGATCACCAAAGGCATTGAAGAATCGTCCGGCCAGCTGGTCGCTCACCTTGATTGTAGGAGCCTTACCCAAGAAGACCACCTCTGCATTGGTAGGGATACCTTCTGTGCCTTCAAACACCTGAAGCGTCACCTCATCGCCGGCAATCTTTACCACCTGAGCCAGTTTGCCGTTTACGGTAGCCAGCTCATCATAACCTACCCCAGAGGCTTTCAGCGAAAGCGTGGCTTTCGTAATCTGGGTGATTTTAGTATATATCTTTTGGAATGCTTTTGTTGCCATCGTCAATATTATGCTTTACGTTCATCTATAAGAGCCTGAAGCTGAGCCTTGAACTCGTCATACTTCTCTGATTTATAGGGAGAGTAGTTCATCTGCTTGCAGACGTTAATCATCTTTTTGAAGTAGTCCATAACCTCGTTGAAGTTGTCGAAGGAGAACTCTGTGTGGCAGATGTCAATCACCATGTTCAGGATATCCTCCTGACGCTCCATCGGGGTTACCGCATCGATTTCGTCGAAGGCATCCTGCTGCAGGATAACGAAGTCAATCAACTCAGACTTCCAGAAGATAACGTGATATTCTACAGGTACACCGTCGTCACCCAAGATGTTGATCTGTTCGGCAATCTCCTTACCACGCTGCAGGCGGGTCTTGATTTCGTTCACCTTGCCCAGCCACTGGTCGTTGATGAGGCCGGAGATGTACTGCTCAAACTCAGGATATTCGATATATTTAGAATAAGAATCGATGGGATTCACAGCGGGGTAACGCTTCTTATCGGCACGGTCTTGCTCCAGGGCGTAGAAGCAGCGAGCTACCTTCTTGGTATTCTCAGTTACCGGCTCCTTCAGGTTACCACCGGCAGGTGATACGGTACCGATGAAGGTAATAGAACCGGTAGCGCCATTGGCCAGCTTCACGTAACCGGCACGGCCGTAGAAGTTAGAGATGATAGATGAGAGGTCCATCGGGAAGGCATCAGGACCAGGCAACTCCTCCATTCGGTTTGACATCTCACGCAGAGCCTGTGCCCAACGCGAGGTTGAGTCGGCCATCAACAGCACCTTCAGTCCCATGCTGCGATAGAACTCGGCGATGGTCATGGCTGTATAAACGGATGCCTCACGGGCGGCCACAGGCATGTTTGAGGTGTTGGCGATGATGATAGTACGTTCCATCAGCTTACGACCCGTGTGCGGGTCAACCAATTCGGGGAATTCGGTAAAGATTTCCACCACCTCGTTTGCACGCTCACCGCAGGCAGCGATGATTACGATGTCGGCTTCAGCCTGTTTAGAGATAGCGTGTTGCAGCACGGTCTTACCGGTACCGAAGGGTCCAGGGATAAATCCCGTACCGCCCTCTACGATGGGGTTCACCGTATCGATAACGCGAACACCCGTCTCCAGCAGTTTGAACGGACGCGGTTTCTCTTTATAGTTTGTCATGGCGCGCTTCACGGGCCATTTCTGAATCATGTTCACCTTCACCTCGTTGCCCTCAGCATCGGTCAGTACGGCGATGGTATCTTCAATCTTATAGTCACCCTCAGCAGCAATCTGCTTTACGGTGCACTGCCCCTTCTGCTGGAAGGGAACCATGATTTTCAGCGGTTGGAAGTTTTCGTCCACCTGACCCAACCAATCCGAAGCAACGACCTTGTCGCCTACCTTAGCCAGAGGAACGAAATGCCATACGCGCTCCTTATCCAGAGGATAGGTATATTGTCCTCTCTTCAGGAATACACCCTCCATCTTATCGAGGTCGTTCTGAAGTCCGTCATAGTTCTTGGAGAGCATACCCGGTCCTAAAGTAACCTCGAGCATGTGACCCGTAAACTCGGCTTCAGCACCCACTTTCAGTCCGCGTGTACTTTCAAACACCTGAACGTACACGTGCGAACCAACTACTTTAATCACCTCCGCCATCAGGCGGTCGCCCCCAGTCGAGATGTAGCAAATCTCGTTCTGAGCCACCGGACCATCCACGGCGAGGGTTACCATATTGGCTATAACACCACTAACAGTTCCTTTTGTTGCCATATTATTATGAGATTATTATTCTTATCTGAATTCCGCGGGAATCTTCACCTCCTCTTTGAGCGAAGCGATCAATTGGCGGAACATTTGATTACCCTTTTCCTTATCTAATGAGATCCAGCGCTCAATCATCTCAATCTGCAGGAGGAAGACGTAGAGCCGCTCCACCGTGAAGTAATTGAAGAAGCTGGCCTCTTCCATCCATTTCCAGCGCATCTGGTCCACCTTGCGTTCCTTCTCCATCAAGTTAGAGGTTTCGCTGATCTTGACCAAAGCGTCAAAATAATCGAGTTCACCGCTCAAACCGAAGTCACGCACCGTGGAGGTTTTAAGAGCCTGGCAGATAGGGGTATCACCCACTACAGCCGCTGCCACAGGCAATTTATATTTGCGGGCAGTCAGCGCCACCAAGATGTTATTGACCGTAAGGTTGAAATCATACCATTGCGCCACGAAGCGATTGCTGCACTTCATGGCGTATGCATAATAAAGTCCGGCCAGTTTGTCCTCCAGGAGAATTTGGTTATCAGCAGATTCGGTATGGAAATAGTCGTAGATAAACTTCGACAGATAGGATGGTAAGATGGTGTCGGGCAAAGTATCAGCCTCCTTCAAGGTGGCTATGGCCTCTTCCAGCTGTTCGCCTGTAAAGCATCCGCGTTTGTCAAGGAGAGCCTCCTGCTGTCGGAGCATAGCCAGTACATTAGCATTGTCGTACTGTAGGTAGAATAGGTCAAACAGCTTTCTATCCCCAGCCGTGAGGAAGGGATAAAATTCGGTCTTGAAGTCAGCCACGGTATAACTGAGCTTGTTGTCCTCAAGTGAGAGTTCAGGCAACCCGGCTACCAAGTAATAATATTTGCTCGTCATAAGCCATTGAGATTAAAAGAGCATTTCTACCAATTGGGGGCGCAAGAAGTCCTTGAAATAGCTCATGAATTCCTCTTCACCGAAGCTAACCTTATAGGATCCGTCAGCGGGAGATACGGTAAAGAGTGTTTTAAGACCATTGACCTGCTCAATCTTCACACTGCCATCGAGCAGTTGTTTAGCCTTCGCAGCGAAATACTTCTTCAGTCCTTCTGCATCAGCGGTTGAAATGACAATAGGCTCCTCGGCGCTCCACTTCGAGGCCAGTGCCACGATGAAGGCCTGCAGATACTCTTTATTAGAAGCGAAAGCTTTCACATCGGCTGAAACCAACTTATCGGTAACCACAGTGGCAATCTCAGACTTCAAGGCGTTGAGAGCCTGGCCAGCGAACAGTTTCAGTTCTGATTTGGTGTTGTCAACCAGTTCATCGGCCGACTTACGGGCGGCGGCAACGATGGCATCAGCCTCTTTGCGGGCGTTTTCCACAATCTGATTAGCCTCGTCCTGAGCCTTTTCGACCAGTTTCTTAGCTTCTTCATTACCTTTCTCTACCCCTTCGCGGTAGATTCTGTCAGTAAGCTCTTGAATTTTGTTTTCCATATTCAAAGGAGTTATTATAATTAAAATTTCGTTCTCATGAAGTCCGGAGCCATACGCTGCTATAGAATGGCTCAGAATTGGCCCAAAATTACGAATTAAGATTGGAATAGACGTGCTAAAAAGAGATAAAAATTTGCTTTGAAGAGAAAAAAGGTCAATTTATACCACATATCTCATAGATTTGACCAAAAAACGAAATGTGAAAAGGAATAAAAGAAATGAAGTAAAGTGAAGTGGAGCAAAAAAAAGAGAGCCTCACTACAGTTGTAGTGAAGCTCTCGG
>CAMAMO010000090.1 GCA_945836915.1 uncultured Mediterranea sp. | reverse complement strand
GGCCCAGTATCACATGAAGGGTATTGTGGATGAGAGCATGATCTTCGACAACGTCACCATGCCCCCTGTGGATCAGGACGGCTTGCCGATGGATGCCGAGCAGTTTGCTTACCTGCTTCAGGAGTATCTGCAAGAGAAGGGCGTTGCAACCCGTTACGTCACCGAGGGCAATACCATACTGTTTACCATCTTATCCTTTGACTAAATGAAACGTTATCTATTCACACTAATCACTCTGCTCGCTGTGGCCTCACTGAACGTGTTGGCTCAGGAGCCAGCGTGGGTTCGTCAGCATCCTGTGTCTGAGGAGAGCTATCTGGGTGTTGGCATGGCCTCGCTCAGCGATGGCGACTATGTGCGTAAGGCTACAGAAAGTGCTTTGGCTGATCTCGCCTCGCAGATTGCCTTGAAGGTGGACAACAAATCTTTCCTTCACACGGTGGATGTGGATGGCCACTCGCGCCAACTCTTTGAAGATAAAATCCAGAACTCGCTGACCGCCTGGCTTCAGGGGCAGGAGTTGAAGGATTCTTACCGCAACGAGCGTAACTACTACGTGCTCTATGCCCTCTCTAAGAAGAGTTATGCCCGCAACGTCGAGGCCAAACGTAGCGAGGTGACCAAGCAGGGTTATCACTTCCTGCAACAGGGTCAACAGGCTGAGGCCAATGTGGATTTGGCTCAGGCCGCTCAGCTCTATGCCAAAGGTTTAGAGTGTGTGGAACCTTGGCTCTTCCTCAACCTTACCCAGCGTGTGGATGGGGTGGAGGTGAATGTACCCGCTGAACTCTATACCGCATTGAGCCAGGTCTTCAGTGGCATGGCCCTGACCACCAATGTGGCTCAGGTAGAGGGTGAATCTTTCAAGGCGGTCAGTACCCCTATTGCCGCTTGTCTCTCACGCGGTGGGGTGGTGGTACCCGGAGTCAAGTTGGTGGCCAGCTTCGTCAAGGGTAGCGGTGAGGTGACTCCCGCCATCGTGACCGACTACAACGGCACCTCGGAGTTCTACATCACCAACATCACCTCGAAAGAGAGTGTCCAGGAGTTGCGCATCGCCATCGATGACAGCTTTGTTCCCTCCTTGCCCAAGGCCTACATCCACCTGTTGCAACGCCAGTCTTGGCCTTCAGCCAAGGTAACCGTAGCCCTGAAAGCAGCCCCCGTGATGCTCTACCTCCTGTTGAAGGATGACATGGACCTGGAGGGCATCGAGAAGCCTATCCGCAGTCTGCTGGTCAACAACTACTTCGCTCTGACCGATGACCCCGACAAGGCGCAGTGCTTTGTAGAGATGGAGAGCAAGCTTGCCCTCGGCACCGTCGTAATGGGCGGACTGACCGACCTCAACACCTGCCTCTGCTCCTTGGAGATGAAGTTCTACAACAACCAGACCGAGCAGCTGATTCTGGACTACAACCTCAGCCAGGTGCGTGTGCTGGTGCCCGTAAACAAGAGTGCTGAGCAAGGGATGCAGATGTGTGTACGCGAGGTAATGAAGCGCGTCAACCGCGAGCTCCCCATGAAATTGAAGAAACTTAGTTTTTAATCCCTTAAATTAGTTTTTAACCCCTTAAAATAGAAAAGAAGATGAAAAAGATAACTTGGTTAGCTTTAGTTCTGGTTGCTCTGACAATGAGCAGCTGTGGATCAAGTAAGAAGGTAGAGAAGAGTCCGATTAAGACCTTCGTGATGCCCTGCAGCGAACTGGTTAGTGGCGATGGTATGCTTCGTGCTTGGGCTGTAGGTAAGTCTGATAACGAGAATGCCGCCCGTAAGAAGGCACAGACCGCAGCCGCTGCCGAGCTGGCCGCCATTCTGAGCCGCACGGTGGAGCAGACTACAGAGTCCTACGTCACCTCTCTGTCTGGTGGTGATAAGGCTGAATCCAAATCGCTGCTCAACGACAAGGTGAAGATTACCGTCAATGAGACCCTTGAAGGCGCCACGATTGCCTGCGACCGCTGGACCCATGATGAGGCTACGGGGCAGTATGCCAACTACCTTGTGATGGAGCTTCAGGGTGAAGAGTTCCTCAAGAAACTCTACGCTAAGTTTGGCGATGACAAAAAGATTGACCGTGACCTTCTACGCAAGGTTTTCTTAGAGCAGATTGAGCAAACTGGTAAGACGCAAAAGAAGTAATCAACGACTGCTTACCCCAAAAAAGAGGTCCCCCTCATCCGTAGATGGAGTAGGGGGACCTTATTATTTTATCAGTTTCTTAACAGACGTTTCTAATCAGGTGTTCTTGAAAGCGGTTTTCATTAGATGTTCTCGTTGAGCACCTTGATTTTCTCTTTCATCAGCTCGATGTCAGCCTTCAGCTTCTCCACCTTGCGGTTCATCTCGTTGACCAAACTGTTGCCCTTCTTGGATGAAGCGTTGAGGAAGCCCAGGTTATTCTCGTAGGTCTTGAGCTCACTCTTCATGGCCTCCAAAGCGCGGGTCAGTTTTTCACGCTCGCGTGAGAGGGAGTTGCCACTCTCGTTCATGCTGCTGACGGATGAGCGGAAGTTACTCAGCTTCTTCTGGTTGGCTGAGAGGTTGAGGCGGTCGAACAGACCATCCACCAGCTTGCGGTACTGCTTGAAGAGGCGGTCTTTCTCCTTGATGGGCACGTGGCCAATGCCATTCCACTCCTTCGTCAGCGCACGCACCGCCTTGCCTGCCTTATCCATGTCTGTTTCCTCGGCGAGTGCCTCCAGCTGGGCAATGATTTGGCGCTTCTTCTCCAGGTTGGCCAGCTCCTCATTCTGTTGAGACGATGAGGCCTTTGCCTTTTCAGCGAAGAAGTAGTCGCAGGCCGTAATGAACCGTTTCCAAATGGTATCCGCATACTTTCGGGCTACAGGACCTACCGTCTTCCACTCCTTCTGCAGCTTGATCAGTTCATCGGTGGTTGCCTTCCAGTCGGTGCTCTCCTTCAGGGCTTCCGCCTTTTCGCAGAGGGCGCGTTTCTTCTCCAGGTTGGCGCTCATGGCCGCCTTGGCCTCCTTATAGAAGGCGTTCTTGCGGCTGAAGAACTCATCGCAGGCCGCACGGAAACGTTCGAAGATACGGGTGTTCATCTTCTGCGGTGCGTAGCCAATGGTGCGCCACTTGGCTTGCAGGGCGGTGATTTCGGCTGTCTTGTTGTCCCATTCCGCAAAGCTCTTCAGCTCGTCGAATGGAATCTGCTCAATGATTTCACAGATTACCGTCTTCTGGTCCAGGTTGTTCTGCTCCTGCTCCTTCAGCTCATCGTAGTGCTGCTGGTGCTTGCGGTTGATCACTGTAGAGGCCGCCTTGAAGCGCGCCCAAATCTCCTCGCGCAGCTCCTTGGCTACGGGGCCTGTATCGCGGAACTCCTGATGCAACTTCTGCAGTTGGTGGAAGGCTGAAATCACATCCTCCTCGTCGGCCAGACGTTCAGCCGCTTCGCAGAGGTGGGTCTTGATCTCCAGGTTCTTCTTGAAATCGTATTCACGGAACTCGTTATTCAGTTTCAGCAGGTCGTAGAACTTCTCCACGTAGAGCATGTAGTTTTTCCACAGTTCGTTGGCGTGCTCCTGCGGGATGAGCTTTACCTCGTTCCACTGCTGCTGCATCTTTTTGAACTCGGTATAGTTCTTGTTGGCATCTTCAGGGCTCTCTAACAGCTCCTTCAGCTCGTCGATGATAGAGAGTTTGATTTGGTAGTTCATCTCCTTCTCCTTCTCCAGTTCAGCTGCCAGTGCGCTACGCTTCTCTTTGACAACGTTCAGGATAGCCTTGAACTCCTCCTCTAAACTGTCGGTCGTTGGTTTAAAGGCTTCCGCCTCTCCGCCATTTTCGATGAAGCGGCGTTTGTCTGCCTCAATCTCCGCGTTGTGCTGCTTGTAGAAAGCCTGTTTCAAGGCGTCAATCTGCGCACGGGTTGCTCCTTCGGGATTGTTGGCGAGAGCTTTCAGTTGCTCAAGCACCTCTGCTTTTGTTAACTTCAGCGGAGCAGACAGTTCGGCAGAAACCTCGGACGCCGAGCTCTCTGCGGTATCGATTGTTGATTCCATGGAATCCTGAGGTGCCGGTGCTGCGTCGGTACCTACTGCATGTTTTTCTTCTTCCGGAGTCACCTCACATGGAGGTATTCCTGTGGCCAGATTGTCCATCATCTTATTCATCTATTAATTCAGTTCTACACACGCGGACTGAGGGTTACATTATTTGTACAAATTAAAGTAAAAAAAGGATAAGTAGGCTCAATTTGAACAAATATTTTATTGTTTTTAAGTTGAAAAGCTTTGATTTTTAGGTATTTTATACAAAATAGTCATTTTTACGCTTAGGAAAGCAGCACCGTAATGCCCATGTAGAGCATCATGCCGATGATGTCGTTGGTAATGGAGATAAACGGTCCCGTAGCGATGGCGGGATCTACCTTCAGCTTCTCTAAGGTCATAGGCACTAAGGTGCCGAAGATGGAGGCGAACATCACCACGGCAAAGAGGGAGATTGAGACCGAATAGGTGACGGTAGCGGTTGAGCCGAATCGGATGAAGTTATAGACATAGACCAGCAGCGAGATGATGGTGGCGTTGATTGAGGCGACCAGTGCCTCCTTGCCCACCTGCTTGAAGGTCTCGCTGGCTTCGAGTGAGCTGTTGGCCAAACCCTGCACGATGATAGCCGACGATTGGGTACCTACGTTACCGCCCGTACCACCGATCAGCGGGATATAGAGCGCCATCTCGGGGTGAGCCGCGAAGGTGGCATCAAAATTGCCTAAGATCATGGAGTTGCCTATACCGCCCAGCATACCGATAAGCAGCCAGGGCAGACGGGCTGAGGTTTGGCGCATCAGGTTATCGTCAGTCTCTACGTCCTTCGACAGACCGCTCGCCAGCTGGTAGTCGCGTTCGCTCTGTTCGCGCACCTCGTCCATGATGTCATCGACCGTAATCTGTCCCACCAGTCGGCCAATGCTATCCACCACCGGTACTGCCACCAAGTCATACTTTTCAATCATCTGCACTACCTCGTCGATCGGTGTATCGACGTGGACTGAGAGGGGGTCTTTCTTCATCACATGCTTCACCTTCGATACCGAGGGCGAGGTAATCATCTTCTTCAGTGGGAAGACGCCCTGCAGCCGCTCCTCATCGTCCACCACATAAACGTAGTAGATTTCGTCGAGCTTCTCCGCCTGCAGACGCATCTCTTTGAGGCACTCTGGCATACTCCAGTTCTCGTTCACCGTCACCATCTCCGTGCCCATCAAGCCACCGGCCGTATCCTCGTCATACTTCAGCAGATCCACGATGTCGCCAGCCTGCTCAATATCCTCGATGTGCGAGAGCACCTCCTCCTGCTTATCCTCGTCCAGCTCACGCATCAAATCGACCGCATCGTCCGTGTCCATGTAGTCCACGAAGCGCTTGGCGATGGTCTCTGAGGGAATCAGCTCCAGGAACTCCTTACGCGACTCCTCATCCATCTCGACCAGTACGTCCGCTGCCGTTTCATTATCCAGCAGTTTATAGACGAAGCGTGCCTCTTCGGGCTCCAGGTCGTTGATTAGCTCCGCGATGTCCGCGGGGTGCAAATTGGTGAGGAGTGAGAGCACCCCCTCGGTATCTTTTAGATCGACCGCTTCTGACAGCTTGTCGATGTATTCATCATTAATCTCCATGGTCCATATCCTCCCTGTTGTTCAGTTCCTGTTCTACTCTGTTGGTTAGGTCGATAAACTCCTGCACCGAAAGTTGCTCTGGCCGGCGGTTGAATAACGGGTCGGCCAGCAGAGGTGACTCCTTGCCCAGGATGGGCTTGATGGAGTTACGCAGCGTTTTGCGGCGCTGGTTGAAGGTGGTTTTCACCACCTGCTTGAAGAGCTTCTCGTCGCACCCCAGGTCGGTGGTGCTGTTACGCGTCATCCGTATCACCGCACTCTTCACCTTGGGTGGCGGGTTAAAGACCTGTTCGCTTACCGTAAAGAGATACTCCACGTGGTACCAGGCTTGAATCAGCACACTCAGTATGCCGTAGGTCTTGCTGCCCGGTCCGGCCGCCATCCGTTCAGCCACCTCCTTCTGAATCATGCCCGTGCAGCAGGGTATCAGCGCCTTGTTGTCCAGCATCTTGAAGAAGATTTGGCTGGAGATGTTGTAGGGGTAGTTGCCCGTCAGTACAAAGGGTCTGCCGCCGAAGAGCTTCTGCAGATCCATCTTCAGGAAGTCCGCCTCGATGATGCCCTCGTGCAGCGCCTCGAAGTGCTCATGCAGGTAGGCCACCGATTCAAAATCCAGCTCCACCACCTTCAGCTCCCTTCCCTTGGGAATCAGGAATTGTGTCAGCACCCCCATGCCGGGACCCACCTCCAGCAGCGGGATGTCGGGACAGGCATCCACCGTGTCCGCAATGGCCTGCGCCACCTGCAAATCCTTCAGGAAATGCTGTCCAAGAAACTTTTTCGGCCTTACTACGCTCATATCTTTCCTCCAGTTGATGATTAATTCAAACTAAATCCTTACTTTTGCCGTGCGAAGATAGTTGTTTTCGTTGAAACAACGACGCTTTTTGGCAAATAACGTTTTATTTTTTTTGTTTCTTATCTATAGAAAGGACTTGAAATGACAAATAAGTGGCTAAACCAGAGTATAAAGGTGCTGTTTTCCCTCGTTTTGGGACTCTTTATTCTCTTTTGGGTCTATCGCGATTTTGACTTCTCCAGCGTGCGCCGTCTGCTCCTCCATGAGATGAACTGGTGGTGGATGGGGCTTTCGTTGCTGGCTGGTGTGTGGAGCCACATCCTGCGCGGCTGGCGTTGGCGTCAGGTGCTCCAACCCCTTGGCGACAGGCCTCGCCTTTCCAGCTGTGTGGATGCCATCTTCCTGAGCTATGCAAGCAGTCTGCTGCTGCCTCGCGTGGGCGAGGTGACCCGTTGCGGTGTGCTCTCGCGTTACGAGGGGGTACCCTTTGCCCGTTCACTGGGTACGGTGGTGACCGAGCGGTTGGTCGATATGCTCAGCATGGTGCTGATTACCGGCCTCACCTTTCTGCTCCAGATGCCCATCTTCGTGCGCTTCTTCAGCGAGACCGGCACCAAGATTCCCTCGTTGATGCATCTGGTCAGCTCCCCTTGGTTCTACGTCGCCCTCTTCTCGGTGGTCGGTGTGGCGGTGTTAGCCTTCTACCTGCTGCGTATGCTCAGCTTCTACGAGCGGGTCAAGGGTATCGTGCTCGATGTGTGGCAGGGTATCCTCTCCCTCCGGCGTGTACGCAGTGTGCCCCTCTTTGTAGCCTACACGCTGGGTATCTGGCTCTGTTACTACCTCCATTTCTACCTCACCTTCTTCTGCTTCAGCTTCACCTCGCAGCTTTCGGTCGGAGCCGGTTTGGTGATGTTCGTTGCCGGAACCTTTGCCGTTTTGGTGCCCACCCCCAACGGTGCCGGTCCGTGGCACTTTGCCGTCATCACCATGATGATGCTCTATGGCGTCACCCCCGCCGACGCCTCGCTCTTCGCCCTCATCGTCCACTCCATCCAGACCCTGCTCGTCATCCTCCTTGGCTTGATAGGGTGGGTGCATCTCTTCTTCCAGCCGTCGCCCTCCCTTAGCGACCAGAAGGCAAAATAGGCGCCCTTTACCCTTTCCTGCTTACCCCGTCTCCGTCGGCTGCTCGTCCCGTTCTCGTCGATTGTTCGTCCAGAAGGCCTTCTAAGCGGAGAACGTTCGAGTAGAGAGCGGAGGAGCGACGGAATATGGTTATCGCGTGACGGAGAATGATGATTACCACTGTGCAAATGTACGGATTTTCTATGAATATACCAAAAAAATAGCCCTAAAAATGGGGCGAAATTTGAAAATAATTTCGGACATACTAAAATTGAGTAGTTTTACCATGGGAGATTTTTGTATGGTCAAAAATACTTGTGAAATGTTCTAAAGCACTATAAAAAGCCAACAGTTCTGACAGTCAACAGTTTTTTTCTGGCAGTGTGTAAAACTTGAATGAATTTTTTAT
>CAMAMO010000089.1 GCA_945836915.1 uncultured Mediterranea sp. | reverse complement strand
CGATGCCTTGAACGAACGAGGGAGGTTTTCAACCCTTGAACGAACGATAACAGCAACCATAACCCATCCATCAGACGAACGATGAAAGAGAATAGTAGAATAGTCTTTGTAGATTACATCCGCGTGATAGCCTGCTTCCTGGTGATGCTGGTTCACGCCAGTGAGAATTTCTATGCTGCCGATGCATCAGGCTTGGCAGGTAATGTATCGATGCTGGCCAACGAGAGCAACCGCTTCTGGGTGGCCTTTTACGACGGCTTCTTGGGCCGTATCAGCGTGCCCCTCTTTATGGTAGTGAGCGCCTTTCTGCTGGTGCCGGTGAAGCCAGGCACCTCGATGAGCGACTTCTACAAGCGCCGCTTCAAGCGTATTTTGCCACCGATGATTTTCTTCATGCTGGTCTATACCTTCCTCCCCCTGCTGTGGGGACAGATGAGTTGGGAGCAGTCGTGCCACGATTTCCTGATGTTGCCCTTCAACTTCCCCTCAATGGCTGGACATCTGTGGTTTATGTACCCGCTGATTTCTCTCTATCTGATTATTCCAGTGGTCTCACCTTGGATTGAGAAGGCATCTGCCAAGGATGAACAACTCTTCCTCTCCCTCTTTGTGCTCTCCACCTGTGTGCCTTGGTTGGTGCGGTTTGTCAGCGCTGATCTGTGGGGTAACTGCTTCTGGAATCCCTATTTCGGTATGCTCTACTACTGCTCTGGATATTTGGGCTACCTGGTGTTGGCTCACTACATCCGTGTGCACATGAATTGGAGTCGCGCCAAACGTCTGGGTATCGGTTGGTTGAGTTTCTTGATAGGAGCGACCTTCACCGGCTGGTCGTTCTGGTATGCCGGTGTACCAGGCAAAGCCATCGAGACGCCGATGCTGGAGTGGTCGTGGGAGTTCTGCACCCCCAACGTATTGCTGGCCACCTTCGGTGCCTTCCTGCTCTTCACCTGTATAGAGAAGAGAGAGGCTCCGGCATGGGTAACCGGTATCTCGAAACTGTCGTATGGCATGTACCTGGTGCATCTACTCTTCTTGAGCAATATCGCACCGATTTTTGTGAACGGTGATCAAGCTCATCCGCTCATTCCGGTGGCTTTAGCGATACCTTGCATCGCCATTCTCACCTATGTTTGCTGTATCGTTACAACGAAGATTCTTTCTCTCCTACCTGGAGGAAAGTGGATGGTTGGATAGATTCAGATTCGTTAACTTCGGGCAGCGGTGATTCCTCTTGGGGGGTCACCGCTTCCTCTTTAGGAACCGACGCTTCCTCTTTTGGATTTGCTGCTTCCAAGTTACGGAGTCGTGCGGCCTCAATCTGGTCGCGGAAGGTCTCGTCGTTCTTCAGAATCTTGAGCGCCATCTGAGCCGCTTTCTGCTGGCTCTCCTTCTTACTATAACCGGTGCCGCTGCCCGCTGGTATGCCTTCTATGTGCACCTCTGTGCTGAAGGTGGGGCTATGGTCTTTATCCATTACCTGGTCAATCAGTTCGAAGCTGACCTGCATCTTGTTCTTCTGGCACCACTCGATCAGTCGCGATTTGAAATTCATCTCCTTGCGCGACATCTTATCGAGGTCGATATACTGCTTGAGGATCTTCTGCTCGATGAACTGCATGCAGCAGTCGTAGCCGCGATCCAAGTAAATCGCGCCAATAAAGGCCTCGAAGGCGTTACCGTAGAGGTAGCTGTTATGCGACTGAGAACGGTTGCTGGTCTTGACCAATTTATCCAGTCCAATCTCTACAGCCAGTTTGTTCAACGTTTCGCGCTGCACGATTTTGGAGCGTGTGTTGGTCAAGAATCCCTCGCGACGCCCCTCAAAGTGGCGATAGACAATATCTCCCACCACGGCATCGAGAATGGCATCACCCAGAAACTCCAGTCGCTCGTTGTTGAGCAGCCGGCCCTCGTCAGAGCGTACAGCCGTTGATTTATGCAGCAACGCCTGCTGGTAGTACTTCAGGTTACGTGGATAGAAGCCAAGGATACGGTAAAAACAAAGATAAGACTCCCTCTCTTTGCAGAAAAGAAGTCTTATCCTATGTAGTACGTTGCTTAGCACAATCTGTATGCTTTGATGTGTTTAAGCAAACTTCTTGAAAATCACGCAGGCATTATGTCCACCAAAACCGAAGGTATTTGAGAGGGCAGCGTTGATTTCACGCGCTTGTGCCTTGTTGAAGGTGAAGTTCAAGTTGTAGTCGATGTTTTCGTCGTTATCGCCCTCCTCGTGGTTGATGGTGGGGGGAACGATACCGTGCTTGATAGCCAAGATGCTAGCAATAGACTCTACAGCGCCAGCGGCTCCCAGCAGGTGACCAGTCATCGACTTGGTTGAGCTGATGTTGAGCTTGAAGGCGTGTTCACCGAATACCTCCTTGATGGCCTTGGCCTCAGAAATATCACCTACAGGGGTTGAAGTACCGTGAACGTTGATGTAGTCAATCTCTTCGGGTTGCATCTGGGCATCCTCGAGGGCGTTTCTCATCACGAGTTTGGCGCCGAGACCTTCGGGGTGAGAAGCGGTGAGGTGATAAGCGTCAGCGCTCATACCTACGCCAGCCACCTCGGCATAGATGCGTGCTCCGCGTGCGATGGCATGCTCCATCTCTTCGAGTACCAAGCAACCACCACCTTCACCCATGATGAAGCCATCACGACTGGCGCTGAAGGGGCGAGAAGCCGTCTCGGGCGAGTCGTTACGGGTTGAGAGGGCGTGCATAGCGTTAAAACCGCCTACGCCGCAGGGATAGATGGCAGCCTCGGCACCACCGGTTACGATAGCGTTAGCCTTGCCCAAACGAATCAGGTTAAAGGCGTCAGCAATCGAGTTGGTTGAGGTAGCGCAAGCTGAACAGGTGGAGTAGTTAGGACCATGGAAGCCGTAGAGGATAGAGATTTGTCCGGCAGCGATATCCGAAATCATCTTGGGGATGAAGAAGGGGCTGAATTTAGGACCCATCTCGTTACCTGTCAAGGCGTAGTTGCCTGCCTCTTCCTCGAAGGTGTGAATACCACCGATACCGGCACCGAAGATCACACCGATGCGGGTCTTGTCTTCGGTTTCAAGGTTCAAGCCAGAATCTTCTACAGCCTCTTTGGCTACTTTG
Source organism: uncultured Mediterranea sp. (assembly GCA_945836915.1). Lineage (GTDB taxonomy): Bacteria > Bacteroidota > Bacteroidia > Bacteroidales > Bacteroidaceae > Bacteroides. The sequence continues at coordinate 4,955 of CAMAMO010000089.1, read as the reverse complement.
ATAGCGTACTGCGTATAGAGGTCCATCTTGCGAGCCTCTTTGCGGTCCATATACTTGCTTGCATCGAAGCCTTTCACTTCGCATGCAAATTGAGTCTTAAACTTTGAAGCGTCAAAATGAGTAATAGGTCCTGCTCCACTTACTCCGTTGACCAGATTCTCCCAAAACTCGGGAACACTGTTACCAATGGGCGTAATTGCACCAAGACCTGTTACTACTACTCTTTTTAATTCCATGTGTTACAGATAAGTCAGTAGAGTAGAAATGAGATTACTTAGAGTGCTCTTCGATGTAAGATACAGCGTCGCCTACAGTAGCAATCTTTTCTGCCTGGTCGTCGGGAATTGAGATACCGAATTCCTTCTCAAAGTCCATGATCAACTCTACAGTATCCAATGAGTCAGCACCGAGATCGTTGGTGAAGCTGGCTTCGTTAGTTACTTGTGATTCTTCAACGCCCAACTTATCAACGATGATAGCTTTAACTTTTGATGCAATTTCAGACATAACTTTCCTTTTTTAATTAATAATTAGTTTTATTTCTTTAATTTTGCGGCACAAAGTAACAGCTATTTCTCCTTTTGTGCAAATAATTGGGGAATAAAATGTAATATTTTGCACATTTTTCACTGATTTGTGCAGAGAAAAGAGAAAAAAAAGGGTTTATAAACATATTAAAAATGAAAAAGATTGCAATTCTTGCCTCAGGCAATGGCACCAATGCAGAGCAGATGGTGCACCATTTTGAGAACCATCCAAAAGCCACTGTGGCGCTGATTTTAACCAATCGCCAGCAGGCCTACGTACTTGAGCGGGCCAAACGTTTAGGGGTACCAGCCTTCTATTTTAATAAGGAGCAGTGGAGCGAGGGGCATGAGGTACTGGCCTTGCTGCGCCAGTACGAAATTGATTTCGTGGTTTTGGCTGGATTCTTAGCTTACGTGCCGCAGGTCGTGCTGAGCTGCTACAATCACCGCATGGTAAACATCCACCCGTCGCTGCTGCCCAAGTTTGGTGGCAAGGGAATGTATGGCGACCATGTCCACGAGGCGGTGATTGAAGCTGGCGAGAAGGAGAGTGGCATTACGATTCACTACACCAACGAGCACTACGACGAGGGCACCATCATCTGCCAAGAGCGATGCCCCGTGATGCCCGACGATACCCCAGAGAGTTTAGCCACCCGTGTGCACCAGCTGGAGTACAAGTACTACCCCATGGTGGTGGAGCGGCTGGTTTGCGAGGCACTCACCACCGCAACGAGGTGACACGACGAGGCTGGAGTGAATACGTAAAGAGTCTTTAGAGGGGGCGTTGCACTCAGCTTTCGGGGTTGAGGGTGATGGTGTAAGCGCCCTCTTCGCGGCGTAGGGGGTAGTTGCCTCTGAGCTGTTCAAACCGCTCGGGGTGGGCTTTCAGCGCCTGGCTGTCGCGGTGAGGGTTGTAGATCTGCAGCAGCGCCTCGGATAGCGTGGAGGCTTGGATATGGCTTGGCTTGGGCTGAGGGGGCTCGATGGTGTAGCGCTGCGGCAGATGGAAGTGGCGGCAGAGGGCGTCGAGGGCGCCGCGAGTGGCGTTAGCCTTGCCGTCGGCGCTGTAGCCGGCAATATGCGGGGTACCTATATAACAATGATGTAAGAGGTCGAGGTCAATGTGGGGCTCGTTTTCCCACACGTCGAGCACGGCTTGGCGGATTTGGCCGTTGCCGAGGGCCCTCTTGATGGCCTCCGTAGCTACCACCTCGCCGCGCGAGGTGTTGATGAGCAGCGGCTGGCGGCGGAGCGACTGGAAGAAACGGTCGTCGGCCAGGTGATAGGTGCGGTAGGCCCCTTCGTGTATCAGGGGGACGTGGAAGGTGATGATGTCGCTCTCCTCGGCCAGCTGCTGCAGCGAGCAGAAGCCCCCGAGGCCTTCACGCTCCTGGCGTGGGGGGTCGTTGAGCAGCACGCGCATACCCCATCGTTTGGCTACCTGGGCCACCAAGGTACCTACATGGCCTACACCCACGATGCCCAGCGTAGTCTCACTGAGGTTGAAACCCTTCTCTTTTTCCAGAAGGAGGAAGATGCTCTGCAAGTACTGCGCCACGGAGGCGGCATTACAGCCCGGCACGTTAGTCCACGCAATGCCCGCCTCGCGGCAGTAGGCCGTATCGATATGGTCAAAGCCGATGGTAGCCGTAGCGATAAACTGCACGCGGCTTCCCTGCAGCAGCTGGCGGTCGCAGCGGGTGCGGGTACGTACAATCAAGGCATCGGCATCGCGCACCGCCTGGTTTGAAATCTCGGAACCGGGAAGAAACAGCACCTCGTCGGCCAGGCTGAGAATCGCCTCGCGAATCAAGGGAATTTTATTGTCAACAACCACTTTCATCGTTCTAATCCGTTAAGAGTCAATAGACTTAGAGAAAACTAATCACATCAAGCGTGCAAAAGTAAGGATTTGTTTTCAATGCACCAAACCTCAAAGCGAGGGTTTAATAAGAAATGGTCAAAAACACAGAGTTCATGGTAAATTCTCCTTATTCTGTCATAGAATTGTCACCCTCTATTTGACAAATAGCCCACTTTTTCCTATTTTTGCCAACGATTTTTTGCCAATCATAACTAACTGTATGAAGAGATTTATTCACCGTCTGCTCTCTGCCCTCTGCCTGCTGGCCTCGCTCTGGCTGATCCAGGGGTGCGATATGATTGATTACCACCCCTACGACGTGCGCATCAGCGGACAGACCGATGTCAACGCCACCAACATCGCCCGCATTGAGGCCAACTGCCAAGGCAAGACCACGATTCGCTTCGTCACGATGGGCGATACGCAGCGCTGGTATGACGCCACGCGCGACTTCGTCAGCCACCTGAATCAGCGCGACGACGTGGATTTTGTGATTCATGGCGGCGACATGAGCGACTTTGGCGTCACCGACGAGTTTCTGTGGCAACGCGACATCATGAACCGTCTGCGTGTACCCTACGTAGCCCTGTTGGGCAATCACGACTGCATCGCTACGGGCGAAGAGACCTTTCGCAAGGTGTTTGGCAACCCCAACTTCAGCTTCATAGCCGGAGGCATCAAGTTTGTCTGCCTCAACACCAATGCCCTGGAGTTTGACTACTCGCGTCCGGTGCCCGATTTCCAGTTCATGGCCGACGAGATGACCCATCGGCGTGAGGAGTTTGACCGCACCATCGTCTGCATGCACATTCCCCCGTTCGATGGCGAGTTTAACAACAACGTGGCCCACGTGTTTGAGCGCTACGTAGTGGAATACCCGGGCTTGCAGTTCTGCACCGCCGCCCATGTGCACCGCCAGCAGATCAAGGATTTCTTCGACGACGGCACCCTCTATTACATGAGCGACTGCATCGACCATCGCAACTATTATCTGTTCACCATCACCCCCGAAGGCTATACCTATGAAGTGGTTTATTTTTAATATCGTCCTCCTGGCCGCCTTTGCCACCGGTGTAAAGGCGCAAACCCTCCGCGATACCGTCTATATCGTGCGCCACGATACGGTCTATCTGAACCCAGTGCCAGCCGACAGCGTCTATGAATCAGAGAACCATTCGCGCTACGACCGCCGCATCCACCGCTACCGCAAGCGCTGGTACGCCTTGGTGCCCACCTACTCCAAGCTCCAGTTTGCCGGCAACATGGGCCTCCTCTCCATCGGCACCGGGTGGGACTACGGCAAGCGTAACCAGTGGGAGACCGACCTGCTGTTCGGTTATCTGCCCAAGTTCGACTCCAAGCGCTCGAAGATTACGATGACGCTGAAGCAGAACTACATCCCCTGGAACCTCCGTCTGGGTGAAGGCCCCTTCTCGTTCGAGCCGCTCACCACGGGCCTCTATTTCAACACCGTGTTTGGCGACGAGTTCTGGGTTGGCGAACCCGACCGCTACCCCAGCGGCTACTACGGCTTCTCCTCGAAGATACGCATCCACATCTTCCTGGGCCAGCGCCTGACGTTCGACATACCGCGTACCAAACGCTACATGGCCAGGAGCATCACCTTCTTCTACGAGCTGAGCAGCTGCGACCTCTACGTAGTGAGCGCCTTCACCAACCGCTACCTCAAGCCGAGCGACTACCTCAGCCTCAGCTTCGGCCTGAAGATGCAGCTGCTGTAAGTTTACAACATTGCGTTAGCCAACAATCTGATATTTTGCTATTTATCAGTAATCTTGTATCGAAGTATGTCACCGCAATTCTGATAAACTTCATCGTAGATTTCTAGGCAACGCTTTTCGCTTATCTTCGTTTTTGTGCCTACGGCAATGAAGTCCTTCAAAGTTGGAGTGCCAGTCTGGTTGACCGATGTGGCATGCTGTCCGTTATAGCCTTCCGTGCAGAGTGTCAGGTCATAGGCAGGAGCGAGGTGCCAACACCATTTACCCGTATTGTCTTTGCTCACATAGAAACTGAAGTTTTTGCAATGGTCGTCCTTATTGTCTGTCAGGTAATTGAATACCATCCGACGATACATCTCTTCCACTTCCTTCGGATTTTGTGTGAGATATCCTGTCAATGCCAACAGGTTGCTATAGTCCAGCACAGGCTCGGAAAGGGAAATGCAAAGCAGACCACCAGCCGTAGCTGTATGGATACGTTCGCCATCCGAGGTCAGGTCAAAACGTCTGGTGGCAAAATACTTCCCTTTTACAATCTTAAAATCTGGCACACTGATACCACATCGTCGAGCGACTTCATTGTAGTGTAACTCTTGTATTCCCATGTCCTTGGGGTCGTATGTATGTCGGAATTTTACCAACCAATGTCCTTCGTTGTCCGAAAAGATGGCTTTTGGTCTGCAACCACCGCTATTGCCACTATTGTAAAGAAGCAATCCGGCATCTGTGTCCTGTTGTTCCTTCAGTACCTCCAGTGCCTTTTTCTGCAATAAATCAAAGTCGGTAAGTTCTTGACTTCTGCCAATAACGGTCTCAGGT
>CAMAMO010000088.1 GCA_945836915.1 uncultured Mediterranea sp. | reverse complement strand
CATAATAATAAGGACAGCCTTAATAGGGCCTTGTATCGCGCACAAGAGAATAGTAAGAAAATATGGTGCAGAAAATTGGGACTATCCTGATGTGAAATGCCCTAGATGCCTATGAAATACTATCAGTATATTCTCTGCATTTGTTTTGTGCAATGCTCTCTAGCGAGTTTTGCACAAAACAATCATACCTCTGTACAAGACAGCATAGTACTCTCTGAGGTAACTGTCTTGGCCGAACGGCCTTTGGTTGTGCGTAAAGCGGACCGCATGATAGTAAGCGTAGAACATAGCAAATTACTGAAATCACGCAATCTTTCCAACATTCTGAGCTTGATTCCTGATGTAGATTACGATGGCGAAGGCGGCATTAACATCATGGGAAATGGGGTAAAGATATACGAGAACGGAAGAATGGTGAACCTTAGTGGCGCACGACTTAAAAGATACCTTTCCTCTCTGCATGGCAACGACATCAAGAGTCTGGAAATACTACCTCAAGCAACAGCCGAATATGACGCCGAAGGCGGCACGGCGATACTCGTCATCAACAGACAGAAGAAGCATGAGTATGGACTTTCTGGTTATGTAGGTAGCGAATATGAACGCAAAAGCAGAAATTCATTTTCTGAATTTGCGGGTATGACATATTCGTGGGGCAATCTGGCTCTATATGCCAATATGGCCAGCGGGCAATCAGCAAGCAGAAGCAAAACCGAAGAGGATGACTATGGAAAGGACGTCATTATTGACAGCCACTCGGAAAGTAAAGACAAAGGACATTACTACATGCCTAAGCTGGGCATCGACTTCAACATCTCTTCCAAGCAATATTTAGGCATTGAGTGGTCAGGCAGCTACTCCAGAGACTATTCCAATGACTGTCTAGTCAACTCTTCAATTGTCAACAACGATACTTATCCCATATATATAAAGAGTTTTGCACCATACTCACTAAGGAATCATGCCAATAACGCCACCCTAAATTATGAGTGGGCTACCGACACGCTGGGCGGCAGGCTGCAAGTCATTGCTGACTATGCAGGGAAAAGAGAACGTGACCTACAGGAATACGAGAACCGTTATACCTTAGGCTCACCAGCGGATAGCATCATTTCTAAGTCACAACCCTCATACGAGAACATAGATATTTATAGCGCACAGGTGGATTTTTCGAAGTCGCTAAAACAGCATAAATTTAACATTGGTGCCAAGTATGTATATGCGGACATTGGGTATAATAGCCGAATGTTTCTCGGCAACACGACCTTAGCAGGAGTGTTGACAGAAGACGCAGAGCAACGGGATGATTTCAAATACTACGAACAACGATTCGCTGTATATGGAATGTACAGGTTCTCATCACATCCTTGGGATGTTCAAGTTGGAGTGCGAGATGAATATACAGAATGGAACACTCGTCAACGAGTGAAAGACCAACTGCATAACAGCAGCAACGAAAACCGTTTCTTCCCGTCATTCTCTATAAGAAGAGATCTGGAGAAGGGCAATGCATTGTCACTAAGCTATACGCAATCAATCAACCGTCCATCCTACCAGATGGTGAATCCGTTTGTCTTTCATCTGTCAGAGACATCCTACAAGGAAGGCAATCCCGACCTGAAGGGCGAGTTACTATACAACGCAGCCTTACAATTTGTGCTGAAATCAAGATACATATTCTCATTGTCTGCACTCTATATCGACAGGAAAATCAATGAGATATACGAGCAAGTAGCAGAGACGCAGACACGCTACATGCTTAAGAACGATGGCACCACAAAGAGATTGACGCTATACATGGGTATCCCTTTCACATGGGGAATATGGAATTGCAGGAATAACGTGGAATTAAGCGAGAGTTGGTACCAGAATAGTGTCAAACGTGTCAACGACTTGGGAGTAGTACTATCCAGTTTCAATCGTTTCAGGGTGTCAAATCACATTTCGGCGATGGCAAACATACGGTATGTACGGCACTATAAGCAGCTATATCTCATCCAAAAAACCGATTACATTGGCATTGATATGGAAGTTAATTATAATTGCTGTAAGGATAGACTGAATATCACGTTTGGTGTCAAAGACTTGTTGAACAGCAGAGGAAAGAATCATCAGGTGTTCACAAACAATGATTTTGAGCACCATTCACGGTTTGATTTTATTTCACGCAAGTTTTGTGTCACTACCACGTATAATTTCTCAGCAGGCTCAAAACGTGCGAACCAACGCAACAAGACATACTCCAACGAAGAAGACAAAGAAAGAATGTGATGTATTAAAAGAGGCTTTTATGTTTAGCCTGAGTTTTATTGCTTGTAAATATTATCATAGGAATATCTTACTCTAGGTTAAATATCGTAAGTTTAAACAAAATCAACGTTAAGTAAGTTTGTAGGCAGCAATCTTCCAATGGATAACCGACTGACTATGAGCGTTAAGCCTATGGTCAGTCGGTTTGTCGTTCATAGCTTGAACCAACCTGCAGAAATGGAGTGCTTACTCACTTTAAAATCAAACAAACGACCGTAACAGTTTGATCTCTTCAGCCCAGAGGGTTTCATCCGGCGTCTCCAGGATGATGGGTATCTCATCGAAACGGGTATCCTGCATGAAACGCTCGAAGAAAGCGATATCCATCAGCCCCTTGCCTATGCTGTCGTGGCGATCTACGCGGCTTGCCAGCGCCTTTTTCGAATCGTTCAGGTGAATACCGCGCAGGTACTCAAACCCTACCTTCTCGCCAAACTCGTCAAACACGCGGTCGTAAGCCCCCACCAGGTCGTAACCCGAGGTAAAGGTGTGGCAAGTGTCAATACAGACCCCCACCCGGCTCTTATCCTCTACCCTATCGATGATGTAACGCAACTGCCAGAACTCATGGCCCACGTTGCTGCCTTGTCCAGCGGTATTCTCAATCACGGCCGTCACCCCCTGGGTCTGGGCCAGGGCCAGGTTGATACTCTCCGCCACACGCTCCAGGCAAGCCTCCACGCTGATTTTCTGCAGATGGCTACCCGGATGGAAATTGAGCAACTTCAGCCCCAACTGCTCGCAACGCCTCATCTCATCGAGAAAGGCCGTGCGGCTCTTCGTCAGCCCCTCCTCCTCGGGATGGCCCAGGTTAATGAGGTAACTGTCGTGAGGCAGGATATGCTCCGGGCGGATGCCCGCCTCCAGGCAGCGCGCCTTGAAGAGGGCGATACTCTCAGCCGTGAGGGGCTTGCTCACCCACTGGCGCTGGTTCTTGGTAAAGAGGGCGAACGCATTGGCGCCAATGGCCTGAGCCTGGAGGGGAGCACCCTCCACGCCACCGGCCGCCGAGACATGTGCACCGATATACTTCATGGCCTTCAGTGCGGTTAATCAAAGTAATAGAGGAAGACAGCCACCCCCTCGAGGGCCTTCTTCTTCTCACCGTCAATCTCTAAGGCGAACTTGATTTCCGTCTTCGCCACCCCGCGCAGGTTGGTCAACGACTGTAGGTCGGCCACCAGCCGGATACGCTGGCCTGAGAGCACCGCCTGACCGAACTTCATCTTCTCGATACCATAGTTAATCATCATCTTCAGGTGGTTCACCTCGATAATCTGGTTCCAGAGGTAAGGCAGCATGGAGAGCGTCAGGTAGCCATGCGCAATGGTGCTCTTAAAGGGGCTCTCCACCTTGGCGCGCTCCGTATCTACATGGATCCACTGGTGGTCCAGCGTAGCGTCAGCAAACAGATTAATACGTTCCTGCGGCAGCTCTACCCAATCAGACACCCCGATGCGGCAGCCCACCAGCTTCTCAAAATCGTCGTAAGAATTAATAGTAACCATATCGTTTCAAATTATAAAATAAACAAACTCATTAGGGAGAGTAAAAAGCCTATTCCAAAAAGAATCAAAATGCAGCGGCAATCTTTGAAATAGAACTCAAACGATTCATTAGCGACTGATCTCGTTTCGCCATGATTAAATCATAGTCGGCCTGAAGAGCCAGTAAAGGGGCAGGATCCAGTCCTAATGCAGCACCTATCAACAAGGCTAACTCGGGGTTAAGCGAACGCTTAGCATTCAATACCTCATTGACCAAACTCGGAGAGACACCGATGTCGGATGCCAACCTTCGTTGCGAAATACCACGAAACTCCAGTTCATCTTTAAGGACCTCACCCGGATGAGTAGGGATAAATGGTTCTAAATCATTCAATAAGACTTTTGTATATAGATCAGCCAAATAATCTTGATCAAAATATAGCTTCATACATTTTACAAACTCTACTTCTGGCCACAAAAGTAGAGAATAATTGGGATATTCACAAATTTGTGAATAGAAACTTCATCAAAAAACAGGCACCAACCGTAAAGGAGCGGCGCCTTATATGATCATAAGCCTTTCCTGACCTCTTTCTCGCGCGCATACCGCAGCAGCACCTGCCTCAGCCCTTGCAAGAAGCGGTCTAAGGCCGCAGAGTCGCCACAGTAGTGCACACAGATAAGCACCACGCTAACGTAATAAAGAATGTTTACCACACGTCCGGACAAACCCCCTTGGCGCTGAGATGGCTGATGTGCACCGATGCCAGCAACGGCTTCATGGAGCAGCCGCTCTCTTTACGCAGTTGCTCGATAAGCTGACCAATCTCTGCGAGACAGGCCGTGTAGCGGTCCGTCTCAAAATCTTTGGAAAATGTAAACTTCATGTTGAAATTATGTTTAAATGTTATTAAATAGTTCTGTATTTCTATCCAGAGTTTTACGACTATAACCGTGAAACCCCTTTGCAAATATAGTTCTTACTTTTGCCAAAAAAGCCATGTTAGAACACATTAACATTGAAACCCACCTGCTCGACGACCAGCGCATACAGGCCCTGATCGATGACTACGGGCTGGCCGGACTGGGCGCCTACCTGCTGCTGCGTACACAGATTGACGCGCAGCCAGCAGACCAGGGCCTACCCCTTGACTACCTACTGAAGCACAGCACGCCCTACATACGCAAAGGCAAGCTGCTACCCATGCTACGCAACTACGGCCTGTTCAGCGAGAACCAATTCGGCCTTGTGCGTACGTGCGCGCTCACCCCTGCGCGGCCTACGCCTGCCTGCGCTACGCCTGCGCGGCCGACGCCTGCACGTCATACCCCAGTAGAAGAAAATAATAATAATAATTTATTCAGTGTTACAGAGAGAGGGACGGCCTGCAAGCGGCGGTTCCAGAAACCTACGGTGGAAGAGGTGGAGCGCTATTGCCGCCAGCGCCAGAACCACGTCGATGCCAACCGCTTCTGCAACTTCTACGAGTCGAAGGGCTGGATGGTAGGCAAGGCGAAGATGGTGGACTGGCAGGCCGCCGTCAGGACCTGGGAGCGAAGAGAGGAGAAGCCCCTCTACCCGCGCCAGCCAGATGAGCTGAACGCCCCCGCCCCGCCCCCCGCCACGCTAACCACCACAGGCGGCATACAGTACTACAACGGCCGGCCCCTGCCCCCCGACGCACCGCCACGCCCATCGGCCACCGCCGAATGGGACGAATCGACGCAATCCTGGTTTGAACTCTATAAATAAACAGCACCATGACACGCAATTTTAAAGCTTACGGAATTACCATCGACACGGCCACCCACGGCAAGGTGCGCATCAAATGCCCCTTCTGCTCGGAAAGCAGAACGCATAACAAGGGCGAGAAATGCCTCTCGGTAGATCTGGACCTGGGCCTCTATCACTGTTTCCACTGCGGCGAGTCGGGCTACGTGCCCACCGACGCCGAACTCTTAGAGCGCGAAGAGCGCCGGCAGAGGCGCGAGGAGAAACTGAAGCAAAGCCCCCCGAAAGGCAGCTACCAGCGCCCCAAAAGCTTCCAGAGCGAGCTGCTTATCAAGAACTGCATCGGCCAGCCCACGGCCGAACCCCTCATCCAGTACCTCAGCGAAACGCGCCACCTGGACCTCGACCTGCTGCAACGCTACCGCATCACCCTGCCCTACGCCAACTACGAAACGGCAGAGAAGCACTACGAAAAGCTACGCTGCATAGGCTTCAACTACTTTGACCGCGACGAATACATCAACCAGAAGTGCCGCACCCTGGACAAGCGGTTCACCCTGCTGGCCAAGGCCGAACTCATCCCCTGGAACATCGACGCCATCATCTCGCGCCCCGTATGCTACATCACCGAAGGAGAGATTGACGCCCTGACCCTGATACAGTGCGGCTACCTGGAGACCATCTCCGTGCCCAACGGCGCACAGAAAAACCTCAGCTACCTGGACCGCTTCGTAGAGACCCACTTCGAAGACAAGGTGCGCATTGTGCTCGCCCTGGACAACGACGAGAAGGGGGTGATGCTGCGCGACGAGCTGATTCGCCGGCTCGACGCCGACCGGTGCCAGTTGGTGGAGTGGCCCCAGGGGTGCAAGGACGCCAACGACGTACTGATGCAGCACGGGGTGGAGCAGGTGCGCCAGTGCATCGAGGCCGCCCACGACATCCCCCTGGCAGGCATACAGACCGCCGACGACGTCAGCCAGCAGCTACTCTCGCTCTACCAGCACGGGATGAAGCGCGGCGCCGCCATCGAGATGAAGGGCTTCGACGACCTGCTGACCTTCGAGACGGGCCGCTACATGGTGGTGAGCGGACGGCCCGGCGACGGTAAGTCGGAGTTTATCGACGAGCTGTGCCTGCGCCTCTGCCTGCTGCACGACTGGAAGATAGCCTACTTCTCGCCAGAGAACGTGCCCATCATCTACCACCTGCGCAAGCTCTGCGAGAAGCTGACCCGCTTCCCCTTCCAGCCCTCGCCCCAGATGACCCGCCAGCTCTACGACGCCTGCATCCAGTGGCTCAACCAGAACGTCTGCCACATCCTGCCCGGGTTTGGCGAAGAGGGGATTGTGGAGGCGGAGAGGTGGCTCAAGGGAGAAGCGCAGAAAGGCACCCAGGGTGATGCGGCCAACACACTTGACAACATCCTGGCCATCGCCCACCGGGCCGTGTCGCGCCGCGGCGTGCGCATCCTGGTTATCGACCCGCTGAACCGCATCGACGCCGAGACGGCCTACGCCCAGCACGAACTGGCCTGGTACGCCCACGTCAACAACACCCTGTCGCGCTTTGCCCGCAGGCACAAGTGCCTCGTTATCCTCGTAGCCCACCCGCGCAAGGTAAACCGCGCCAACCTCGACGGCAAGAAGCGCCGGGTGGAGATGAACGACATCAACGGCTCGGCCGACTTCGGCAACAAGGCCGACTACTGCCTCATCATCGACCGCGACGACGACCTTCAGCTCGTTACCGCCTACGTGGACAAAGTGAAGTTCAAGCACCTGGGTAACCGCGGCGAGTGCTACCTGCACTACGACAAGGTATCCGGCCGCTACCTGCCCTGCACGCTGCAGAAGGTGGACCCTATCGTCAGCCAGCCGTCGCGCTCAAACGCCGTCATCGTACAGAGCAAGATGGGCACCAAGTACGAGAAGGCCATCGACTGGAGCGACTTCCAGAGCTGCTGGATTGACCTCGACGCCCGCCCCATTCTCTACGACTTTATCCATCGATGGGATAAGCGTGAACTGTTTTAACCCATTAATTATCTGTGTTTTAAACTTAAAGACATACTATCATGCAAACTTTTCAAATCCGCAGTTACAGCCTCACCGAGCTGGCCCAGCTCTATCGCCCCCACCTCTCGGCGCGCAGTGCCGCCCGCACCCTGCGCAACTGGATACGTCGCAACCCCGAACTGATGGAATCGCTCGCCGCCACCAGCTTCAACCCCGACACCATCCGCACCCTCACCCCCCTGCAGGTAGGCCTCATCGTCAGCTACCTGGGCGAGCCCTGAACGCTGCGATAACTGCCCTTTTCGGCCTGGAAGTGCCCCTTATCGGCCTGGAAGTGCCCCTTATCGGTCAAGAAGCGCCATTAACGGTCATTAAGTGCCAAGAGGTGCCATGAAGTGGAAAAGGCCCCCTGCCGGCGTGTTACCTTTGCAGCGTGATTTGAGCGAGGCGCCTCCGTTCGGTTCTCGATAGATGCTCGATAGATTCCCGTTAGATTCCCGTTCATCCCTCGATACAGCGTCGTTCCAGCTTCGCTTCGTCCCCGT